>DAOQPR010000139.1:0-7367 GCA_035333265.1 Anaerolineales bacterium | reverse complement strand
TAGAGTACACCATCCTGCGCCCAACCATGATCTATGGCAGTCCGCGTGACCGCAATATGTGGCGGCTGATCCGCCTGCTCAAAATTATACCCATCATACCCATCTTCGGTGACGGCGAGTCTTTGCAACAACCCATCTTCGTAGACGATGTAGCTCAAGCTGTGCTACTTGCTTTGCAGAATGATGCGACCATTCATAAGAGTTACAACATCGCAGGCAAAGACCCGTTGACCTATAACCAGGTCATCGATATGGTTGCCTCTGCACTTGGCAAGCGAGTTTGGAAGTTGCACCTGCCCTATATGCCAATTGTGCGAGCATTGCAATTCACAGAGCGGATGCGATTGCGTTTGCCGATCAAAGCCGAACAAGTGTTGAGGCTGAACGAGGATAAGTCATTCTCCTATGAAGATGCGAAGCGAGATTTTGGTTTCACTTCGCGCAGCTTTGAAGAGGGAATACGCGCCGAGGTTGGCACGAAGAAATAAAAAGGTCTCCGAAATATAAGTTTCGAAGACCTCAGGATCGTAGTTCGAAAACTGCTTTACTTCAAGCCCACAACTTCATACACTTCCACTGGCTTGGCCTTGCCTTTTACAGAAATCTCTGCAACAGGTCTGGCATCCACTTCCTTTTGAACGCGCTCATAAGCATCCTTGCTAAGCAGGATCTGATTCTTTGTAGAATTTTCCTGCAAACGCTTTGCCGTGTTGACGGTGTCGCTGATGGCAGTATATTCCAACCTCTTCTCAGTTCCGATTAAGCCAAGAACGGCATCACCAAAGTGAATGCCTGCGCCAAAGGAAAGATGGGATTCTTTTGGCAATTCCTTATATAGTCTCTCAACCGATTCGCGAATGGCAAGCGCAGTTTTCACGGCTCGCAAGGTATGGTCGGGTTGGGGTACAGGCGCATTGAACCAGGCCATGATGGCATCTCCCATAAACTTATCTATTGTGCCTTCCTGAGCCAGAACGGCCTCGGCCATGGCCGCCAGATAAAGGTTGAGGACCCTCACCAGTTTTTCTGGTGCAAGGGTTTCACTATATGAAGTAAAACCGCGGATATCTGCAAAGATTGCTGTGATCTCGGTGCGCTTGCCGCCGAGCTGAAGGCTATTGGGGTCGAGCTGCTCGATCACAGCAGGGGAAACCATACGCTCGAAGAGACGGCGCTGCGCTTCCAACTTCTTTCGTTCTGTCAGGTCATCCAAAACGATTGCCACTCCCTGGGTTTTTTGGCTGGCATCTTTAAGCGGTGAAAGATTCAAACGCCAATCCACCATTCCACGTTTGGGCATTTTGTGGCTGATTTCCAGGTCCACCACGGGTTTATCGGTGGAGCGCACTTCTGTCAGATGTGGATTCAACTCACCGGAGACCGAAGCAAGTGCCTCGTTAAGATGATGACCGATGATGTCCTGTGTGGGAGCGCCCAGAATGTTTTCTGCAGCGCGGTTGGCAAGAGTCACCGTATCCTGCACATCTGCTGTGATCACGCCGCTGGCGATGGAGGCAAAAACATTGTCCATCAAATTCTTAAGCGCGGTCACTTCTTCCAGGGTATGTTTGAGCGAGGAAAACAGGCGGGCATTGTCGATGGCAACGGCTGCCTGGTTGGCAAAGGCTTCGAGCAGGTCTTTTTCCGTGTCGGTGAATATACCGGCACGAATGCGGTTATCGGCATAGATCACGCCAATGAGATCATTCTTAACCTTGAGTGGTACACATAAAATGGAACGCAGGTTGAAAGCCACAATGCTTTCCTGTCCCACAAAACGCTGGTCTTCCTGGGCATTGGTTGTAACCACCGACTCACCGGTATCGATCACACGCTGCACCACTGAGCGGCTGACGTTTTTTTCATTGGAGTTGATCGATTCCATTTCCCAGTTGCGCGCCACCCGAGCGACCATTTCGCCCTCTTCATTGCGCAGCATCAAAAAGCCTCGTTCGGCTTTTGTCAGGCGCACAATGTTATCCATCACAAATCGCAGTACTTCGTCGATCTCGAGGGAGGAGTTGATCACCTGGCCCACTTCAGCCAGTGCTAGCATATTGCTATGTTCGCGCTGAAAGGAATCCATCTTACTGCTGATCTGTTCCAGTGTCGATTGCATGAATTGCAATTGATCGATGATTTCCTTGGGAGCTTTTACCTTGCTGCCATCCAACTCCGCGCGGAGTTTTCCAGCAAGTTCACCGACGGAAACAAGTTGGTCGTAAACGTTTCTTGTAAGAGTAGTATTGGTCATATGGGTACCAGTTTGTGCTACCTCCCGTCAATTGTATCTCAAGATGGATGAATTTTGATGATTCGATTGGTGGTATCTTGATTAGTGTTTCATAAATATCTACCATCTCCCCGTTACATTATTGTCAGGCTTTGGAATAAAGGAGTTTACTCTTCCAAAGGTATCTTTAATCGTACACGTGCGGCCTTGTACAGAACATCCCATGCGGCACGGCGGGCTGAAGATTCATTCCCGCCTTCTTTGCGGAATAGGTGAGATTGCTGTTCAGTTAACAAAGTCTCGATGGAACCAGAAGCGACGGGTAGAAATTTTTGGAGGGTCTTTGCTCGTTCAGCTGCAGTGGCATGAACAGGTTGCAGGCTCCCCAGCCAGACCAGACTGATGTTAATACTATGGAAGTATTGTTCAATGGGGGGCAGGGTGGCAAAGTGTAATACACGGTTTAGCCATGTTGGTGCATTCCAACCGCTTCGCTCAATTGCACGTTTGAGCACCCAGACTAGTGTGATGTTTGGTGCAAAACGGCGTTTAAGCAAAACTATTATCAGAAGGACGCCCCCTCCACCGAGCCAATATAGCACCCAGGTGAATCGGGCAAGCGAAGTGGTGAAAGACGGACCTTCCACTTCAACTGGATTAATAGGAGGAATTTCCTCTTCCCCTTGCGGCAGTTCGCGGATTGGATTAACCAGTGGGGTGGCAATGGTAGGAATAATCTCACGCTCATCCGGGCGAACCAAGGGCTCCTGGTTGCCGGTAGGTTCGAACTCGATCCAGCCATAACCGGGGAAGTACACTTCCGGCCAGGCATGCAAATCCCTTTCGCGCACAACATAGATACTATCCTGCAGATTTGGTTCGCCCTGAGCGTATCCCACCACCAGTCGTGCCGGTATGCCGATCGAACGCAACATCAAAACTTCAGCGCTGGCGGAATAGTTACAAAACCCGCGTTTACTTTCGAACAAGAAATATTCGAGCTGATCAACTGACTCATCTGGAAAAGATATGGTGGTCGCATAGGTTATATTCTTGCGAAGGTAATCAGTAATGGCTGTTGCTTTATCGTAGGGGTTGTCGTATGACTCTGTGATCTTTTCTGCCAGATCGCGGATGCGTGGTGAAAAATTCTGCGGAAGCTGCAAATAGGTTTCAGTGGCCCATTCCGGGTAGTTTTCGCCCGCTTCTCTTAACTCGGGAATGATCGGGTTGGGGAGCAAGGCTGTGGCCCTGTAAATATCGCCTGCTTCAAGGATCGGCGATGCTCGTACCGCCATAATATCCATCAGCGGTTCTTCTTCATTCGCATCTTTCGTTAGGTTGGAATACAGAATTAAAGCATCATGGTTAACCCAGATGGGTTGTGCCGGCATGTACATTAAAATTTGCCCATCCACAAACACATCGAAAGTAAAGCTAATTCGTTTCCGATTGGTACTGTCTGGAATATCGAAATCACCATCGGTGGAAATCCGTCGAGTTTCGTTTTGGGTGGTTGTAACCCAATGTTCGTTCTCATAGTAATCGAACACTTGCCCACGCCAATATAAGCGGGGCAATTCTCTAGCTTCCAAAGGCACATACACCTGAAATACCACCAGGTCACTTTGCGGAACACGCACACCCAGCGCAAGTTGAGTTTGGAAGTTATGCGGTTTGGGCGGGCTTTCCTTTTTTACTGAAGCAATTAAGTTTTCATACCACTCGCTGGAGGAAATTTCCTTCGAAGTGTTCTGCCAAAACTCCCTGCCTTCCGCTGTGGAAGGCAGGATGTAGGGGATACCCCAGGCCAATATGACCATTGCAGTTGCAATAATGACAGTTGTATTGGTAATGTCCAAACTGCTGTCGCTTGAAATCTGCACTCGTTCTTGCATCCATTTCCTGCGGTCGATCAGATATTTCTGCCGCCCTAACAGAAGCAACGCCAGAAAAATATAGGCACCAAGCATCCAGGTGTAGTCCCTGCTGGAATAGTGATAAATATGGATCAGGAACATCAGGATGCCATTTGGCAGAATGGACGCGAGAAAACTTGCATGGCGTGTTAATTGAAATCCGGCATACAGGCTGGCAAACCAATATGGGAAACACAAAAGCGTCATCACAAAGAACTGATCTTCCACTGCCCGCCCGGCGCTTAATTCCTTCAGATCGGTAAGAATGCGCCCGAACAAAATCAATAGCTGATCGCCAAGATAGCTCTGGCTCTCATCAAATTTCATGGCCAGCAGCCACTGCCAGATAAAAACGACCAGCATGTATCCCAGAGTTAACCAAAATATTCCACGCTTTTGAAAATAACTTTGACCTAAAGCCAGACCTACGATCACCCCAAATACGGCTACATTGCGCACAACCCCCAACCCTTCGGTCCAATCCGTGGTTTGTAGCCGCCAGGCTGAAAACAAAACCGCTAAAAAGAGGAGTAAGGCAGAGGGAGAATCCCACCAGCGCGAAGGTGTTTTTTCCATTTCTTTGAGTGTACAATGAGGGTTGCGGCTTCGTCAATTGCAAAGCGTCAAAAACCCTACTGGAGGACTGGATGCAGACCCTTATTGATAACGGAATTGCCCTCGTGATCGCGTTTCAAAGTCTGGGTGATTGGTTGATCGCCCCTATGCGATTCTTTAGCCAACTCGGCACCGAGGAATTCTTTTTTATCGTACTCCCTCTTATTTATTGGAGCATGGATGCTGCGCTTGGAATCAGGGTTGGTTTTATCCTTTCCACCAGCACATTGTTTAATCTCATTGGCAAAATAGCCTTTGCCGGCCCGCGTCCATATTGGGTAAGTTCTCATGTTCGCGCACTATGGTCTGAAACCACCTTTGGTGTTCCTTCCGGCCATGCTCAACATGCCATGAGTGTTTGGGGAATTATCGCTGCATACAGCAAGAAGACATGGCTAACTATCATCTGCATTGTCCTGATCGTGATGATCGGCGTCTCACGTCTTTTTCTTGGGGCCCACTTTCCGCATGATGTCCTTTTGGGCTGGCTCTTCGGTGGTATTTTGGTTTGGGGATACATGCAGTATTGGGATTCGGTTGGAGACTGGCTTTCTAAAAAATCGTTCCGGGCACAGGTTGGGATTGCGGCTTTGGCGACCTTCGTTTTCATCATGATAGGAATGGGTGTGGTGGCGCTTCGGGCGAACTACCAAATCCCCCAATCCTGGATGGATAATGCGCTTCTTTCCGGTACCGAGCCTGATCCTATTGACCCAAACTCACTCTTCACTGCTGCCGGTTCGTTCTTTGGCCTGGCTCTTGGCCTGGCGTGGATCAACTCGATGGGTGGCTACCAAACCACAGGTCCGGCGTGGAAGCGGGCCCTGCGGTATATCATCGGTTTAATTGGCGTTTTAATCCTCTGGCAGGGGCTGGGTGCGATTTTCCCGCGTGGTGATGGTTTTCTTGTTTATTCCCTGCGCTTGTTCCGCTATACGTTGGTGGGAGCCTGGGTTTCGGGAGGGGCGCCAAGATTGTTTCAACATTTCAATTTAACTACATCTCCTGTCAAGCCTTCCCCCATCTGATATAATGCGCCTGTCCAATAAGCATTTATAAAAAAATTTTTAATCATAGTTGCTACACTGTGAAATTTGGCTTTTGGGCAGGTGATTGATACTCGATGACGCTGGAAAAAGGCACACTCATTCATAATCGATATCGTGTTGTAGACATCCTTGGTCAGGGCGGTATGGGGTCTGTCTATCGTGCCATCGACGAAAATCTTGGCGTCTCTGTGGCGCTTAAAGAGAATCTTTTTACGACCGATGAATACGCTCGTCAGTTCCGCCTTGAAGCGGTAATTCTTGCAAATTTACGCCATCCCAATCTGCCGCGTGTATCTGACCATTTTGTGATGGGTGACATGGGGCAATACCTGGTGATGGATTTCATCGAAGGGGAGGACCTGCGTTACCGAATGGAACGGCTGGGTATGCTCACCGAAGAGGATGCCACTCATATTGGAGCTTCCATTTGTGATGCGTTGGCATATCTACATACACGTAAACCCCCAATCCTGCACCGCGATATTAAGCCCGGTAATGTAAAGATCTCGCCAGATGGTCATATCTATCTGGTGGATTTCGGTTTGGCAAAAGTGTATCAAAGTGCCAGCCAGGCAACAACCACTGGCGCTCGCGCCATGACACCAGGCTATTCTCCACCGGAACAATACGGTACAGCCCGCACTGATCCGCGTACCGATATTTATTCACTGGGCGCAACCATTTATGCTGCTTTGACGGGCGTCATCCCTGAAGATGGCCTGGCTCGCGCAATGGACAATGCCCAATTAACTCCATTAAGAAAAAGAAACTCAAAAATATCACGCAAGCTTTCTGCCGCCATCGAAAAGGCAATGGCGGTTGATCCCAGCGACCGTTTTCAGACTGCGGAAGAATTCAAGAAAGCCTTGCTTGCTGCGAATTCTCTCACCCAGCAATCTCCAGGTTCTTATACGGTCGTTCCTCCTCCCACAACAGATGCATCCCCAGCGTCTCATGAGATTCAGGCCACAATCGTGGAAGAAGAGAACAAGGTTCAGAAGCCGCCCAAAATGCCGGGTCCTGTTTTTGCGGCTCCATCCCCACATGAAGAACAACCTTTTGTTTCACCGCTTAAACGTCAGAAAGAACGGGAACGAAAGCGCCGCGCTGCACTGGTTCGCTTTGCTGTAGTAGTCTTATTATTGATTATGGCATTGGGTGCGATCGCCTATTTTATTCCGGGTGCAATCCCTTCCAATGTACGTGCCATGGTTCCATTCCTCGCGCCGACGAGCACAAGTACACCGACTGTAACCCCAACGGAACCTCCCCCGACGCAGACAATGCCGCCAACATTTACGAATACTCCGGAACCAACGTTTACATCCACGCCTCGGCCAACCAATACCCCGACGTTTACGCCTACATTCATCAATAATACGCCAGAGCCGTTCTCTACCTTAGAGACATCCACACCATCTTCCCAGGTTCCAGTAAACTTGGTGGGTGGATCCGGACAGATCGCCTTTGCTTCCGGACGAACTGGCGCACCGCAGATCTTTTTGGCGAATTTAAACGAACAGGTGGCAATTCAGATCACCAACATGCCAA
>DAOQPR010000138.1:0-7422 GCA_035333265.1 Anaerolineales bacterium | reverse complement strand
CGGTACGGTCTCGAAGGCATTTGGGTGGCAGGCCTGCTTTCAGGCCTGATCCTGCTCATCATCGGTTTGTTGCGGCTTGGGCGTTTCATCGCATTCATCCCATCCGCAGTCATCAGCGGCTTTACTTCCGGCATTGCACTCATCATCTTCATCGGTCAAATCGACAACTTCCTCGGTGTGAAAACCGCCTCAGCCGATACCGCTGCATTGAAATTCATCGGCTATTTCAAAGGCGGCTTCACTCCAGACTGGCATGCCATTGTGATCGGTCTGGTTGTGATCCTGACGATGATCCTTTGGCCTGCCAAATGGAATTTGAGATTTCCCTCCTCCCTGCTGGGTCTGATCCTTGCCACGCTTCTCAACTGGGCCCTGGGCTGGCCCACCCAGGTGATCGGAGCCATCCCCCGAACCTTGATCCTGCAAGACCGCCTTGTCTTCGCCAACATTGCCTGGGCAAACCTCCCCGATTTCATCGCGCCGACCCTGACGATCACCGCGTTGGGTGCGGTTGAATCCCTGCTATGCGGCGCTGTCGGCTCGAACATGACCGGCGTGCGCATGCAAGCCAATCAGGAACTGGTCGCGCAGGGTATTGGCAACATGGTTATCCCCTTCTTTGGCGGAGTCCCTGCCACGGCAGCCATTGCCCGTTCCAGTGTGGGCATCAAATCCGGCGGACAGACTCGTTTGGTCAGCATTATCCATGCCGTTGGATTGCTGCTCTCGATGTTCCTGCTCACACCGCTGATGGAGAAGATTCCCCTGGCGGCCCTGGCAGGCATCTTGATGGTCACTGCGGTGCGCATGAGTGAATGGGATGCGATCAAGTTCATGTTTGGTAAACTCTTCAAAACCGACATGGCTGCCTTTACCATCACCATGTTTGCAACCATTGTCCTCGACCTGACACAAGCCATCCTGATCGGTACCTTCGTGGCCGGAGCAGTCTTCCTCAACAAGATCGCCAGTATCGATATCGATGTACAGGAAGTGGATGTAAATAAACTAAAACAGCGCGGCATCGAAAATGCCGGAAAATGCAGGCATGTTCGCGTGGCATTTTTAACCGGGCCCTTGTTCTTTGCAGCCACAGGCCAATTCAATGAAGCCTTCTCCAATTTGGGAGATACTCATGCCCTAATCTTATCCATGCGCGGCGTATCGTTGATCGACACGGCCGGGCTGGAGGCGCTTCATCGCTTATATGAAAAGCTCCATACACAGGGTGGTACTCTCATGTTTGCAGGTGTCCACGACAATGCAAAACAAATGATGGAACGCGGCGGTTTCGTGAAAACCATCGGCGAGGAAAACTTCTTCTGGTCGAGCGACCAGGCCATCGTCGAGGCGGAGAGGCGTGGATGTTCGTTCTGCAATTAGAACATCAGGCAAAATCATATCCGAACCGAATATAATATTGTTGTTGTCAAACCCATTCTTCAGGAGAAGGAAAGATGGAAAATAAATCCCCCATAATCCGGTTGCTGACCGCGCTTTGGCTGGTGTCTTCCCAGATCACAGGCGCAGCATTGATGTTTGCTCCGGTAGTTGTGCTGCTTACATTCAATTCGACAGTTAACGATGGCTCGCTAAGCGTGCTGGTAGGGCTGGGATACGTCCTGCCTTTGTTCTTCATCGGGTTGGGCATTGCCGCATGGATAATGTTTGCCAGGAGGAAGGATGCAGCCGCAGGCTGGCTGGGTTTGGCAACTCTGCTCCCAGGCGGGTTGATGTTGTTCGCAATGAACCTGGTTGCACCCTGAGAAACACCATCAAAAAGACCCGGCTTATGCGGGGTCTTTTTGGTTCAAAAGCTGCAAGGTACGCGGAAAATCCTTGTAATAACCACGATAACTTTCCGGCAGCAATGCCGCAATGCGACAGAACAATTCGTCAATGGATTCGCGCAACAGGGCATCGCGTTCCGCGCCTTTGACAGAGCGGATATCCGGCGGGGAATACATTTCCCCATCGGTCGTGACGGTAATCTTCAAGCGCCGAAAGGATTTCAGCCGTGCAACTACATCAGCATCTTCGGTGCCCGTCAACGCAACCGGGATGATGCCGACATTGGACATACTTGCAATGTAAATGGCGCCTGGCTCGGCTTTTAACAAACTGGCTGTTTTCGAACGGGTTCCCTCCGGAGCAATGATCATGACCGCGCCGTTCTTTAAACGCGAGATGAATTCCTTGATCGCACTCATATCTGCCTGCCCGCGCGTCAGCCAGGTAACGTTCAATAGCCTGCCAACCAGCCTGCCATACCAATATTTTTTATATTTATCCGTCAACGGGTGGACAAGGTCATCATTATCGACGACGTAATACACGACGAGTGAATCTAATCTGCCAAGATGATTCGAAGCAAGCATGTACCCGCCCCTGGGTAGTTTACTTACATCTCCATGCACTTCGATATCCGCGATCAATGGCAATATCTTTCGGGCAATGAATCGAATGGCCGCAGACATTTAACCCTGCCCTGCCAGCAATTCCTTCAAACGCGGATGGTCGGCATAGTATCCGCGATTCCGTTCAGGCAGCATTACTGCAATCCGGCACATGATCTCATCGGTATATTCCTGCAGGGCTTCTTCGCGGTTTTCCTTTGGAAAAGGCGGAAGGGTGAATGGCTTGCCCGCAACCAACCTGACAGGGGTTCGCCGGAAGTGTTTGAGATTATTTTTCAAGAATCGGTCTTCGGTTCCAATAATGGCCACAGGAACGATCTGCCAACCCATCCGCGAGGCCAGAAATGCAACCCCCGGCTTGCCTCGCGCCATTTTTTCGTCACGGGCACGCGTCCCTTCAGGTGCAATGACAAGCGTCTGGCCTTCCTCCATACGCTTCATCATTCCACGCATGGCTTTCAGGTCGGGGTTGAAACGGTCGACAAAGACAAAATTCAAATATTTGCCTATAAATTTATATATGGGATTAAGTTCCCATTTTTCTGCAACTGGAATAAATAGGTTCCAGTCGTTCAAAGCATAATAAGCCATGGGCACATCGAGAAAGCCAAGATGATTCACAGCAATGGCAAAACCGCCGCCCTTGGGAAGGTTCTCATAACCAGAAATATCCACTTTTGTAATTAGGTTCAAAACAGCATGAACGAGCCAAAGAAGGAATTTTCTCATGCGCGTATTTTACACGGTTTTATTTTTGCATCGAGTGACGAAATAAAAAAAAACACCCTGCTCAAAAATGAACAGGGTGTTATCGCTTCAAACGGGTCAGCCCCAAAGATAATCCGTGTTGGACTTATGATGCGCTTGATTTTGCACGCCATAATTATTGAACATGGTGACAAAGATATCGTAGTCCGCCGGGGTCATATCAAGAAGTTGAAAGCCAACATTATAGATGGTGGGATCGTATGGATCACGCTGGCACCAGCGAATACGAGCTGAGAATGCGATGAAATTCTTTTGCGAGATCTGACCAACCTGGTCGATCACCAATTCCAATGTCTCACCCACTGCGATCGGTTTGGCGCTCTCCAGCCTAAAACCGCCTGTACTGATATCCGCGATCTGCCCAAGGATCTCCCCCGACTGCTTATCCAGCACACGCATATAATAGGAAAAGTTCCTGCGGGATAATTTTCGTTTATCGGAAGCCATGGCAAACTCCTTGCAAAATTGATAGGATATTTTAGTACAGTTCAATCGCTACCAAAATGTCAGACCGGCGATTATCATGGAATTGCAATCATAGAATGGCTATGTAGTTGCTCACTCTTTCTTTAGTATATGCGTCAAAATAGTTGCACCCGAACCACCAATATTTTGTGCCATCCCAACCGTGGCACCATCCACTTGAGTGGGGCCGCATTCGCCTCTTAATTGTTGAACGACTTCAACGATCTGATACATACCGGTCGCCCCCACAGGATGACCACGCGCCTTCAACCCGCCTCGCGTACAAACTGGAATTTGCCCCTTCACCCCGATCTGATTCTCCAGCCCAAGCCTCACCCCCTGACCTCTCTCCGCAAAGCCACTGGCCTCCAAAGAAAGCGCGGACATGATCGAAAAAGCGTCATGTAATTCAAAGACATCGATATCCGCCGGGGTGACTCCCGCCATCTCATACGCCTGCTTCGAGGATGAATACGCAGCCTGCAGGAACATTGGGTCTTTACGCGAATGCACCGAGATCGTATCCGTAGCCGCAGCAGAAGCCGCCACAACGATCTTCGGCTGGCGCAACACTTTTTCGGCTGGGACGATGATCACCGCCGCAGCCCCATCCCCCACCGGAGACGCGTCCAACAAATTGATGGGCGTTGCCACCATGGAGGATTTTTCAAACTTTTCCACAGAAACTTTCTCATGTAAACGTGCATATGGGTTATGCATTGCGTTGGCGTGTGCATTGATGGAAAATGGAGCAAAGTCTTCATGCTTCCAGCCGAACTCGTGCATGTAACGCCGCATCACCAGCGCGTTGATACCTACAAAGGAAACACCCTGGTCCACTTCATAATCCGCATCTGCTGCCGTAGCCAGGGCCGCCGTAACATCCCTGCCCGCTTTATCTGTCATCTTCTCAACCCCAACGACAAGCGCCGATTCGACATCACCCGATGCAACCGCCATCAACCCCGAACGAAAGGCCGCGGAGCCAGAACTACAGGCCGTTTCGATCTTGACCGCTTCCTGTTTCCACAACCCGATCCAATCGCTAAAGAAAGTACCCAGCTGATTTTGTCCGCTGACCATGGAGGAAAGCATATTGCCTACATACAGCGCATCCACCTTCTCCACGCCTGCATCCTGCATGGCAAGGAAGGCGGCCTCCCCGCCGATCTCACGCAGGGACTTATCCCAATGCTCGTCTACTTTGATCTGACCGATACCTAATATCGCTATTTTTCTCATATGTCCTCAATCCAGATTCTAACTCATTCAGCTATCAAGAGCTATCATTTAATCCCTGGGTTGTTGCAGGTTTAATGTTTTCTTGCTATCCTTGGTAACATGAAAGCGAAAAAGATGCCTAAACGTTTGTCTGTCTGCCTTTTGATTCTAGCTTTATCGATAACAGGCTGTTTGAGGTCATCCGGTTTGATCTATACTCCTCCAGCTCTTGAAGAAGGCTGGGCTGTCACGTTAAAGTTATCCGGCGGCATTGCAGGACTGAAACGCAATATCCATGTCAAATCAGATGGAAGCTATGTCGTAGTAGATGAAAGAAGCGGCAAACAATTCACAGGGGAGTTGAGCAAAGACGACCTTGCCGAACTTGAGAGCCTGCTTTCTGCCCTCCATGTTCAAGCTTTGAATAATCCCTCTGCCTGCGCAGATTGTTTTGAGTATGATCTTGAGATCGAAACCGGAGGGAAAAAGATGGTCATCCATACCGATGATATAACATTGGGTGACTCAGGTGCAGGCACGCTCGTTCAATTCCTGCGTAAAAAAATGGATGCGGCATTGCAATGAGCATGAAGCGATCCGAATGGCTGGAAAAATATTTTGAGAAGGTGGCGGCATCTTCAAAAGAGGGTGCAGAGGCGGTCCACTTTGTGCGGGCAAACAGGATTCGGGTTGGAATGAGGCGGGCGCGAAAAAGTGTGGGTGCATTCTGGACGTTGACCCGCAGATTCTATTTGAACTCGATCCACTATACGATGGAGTCCGCGCTTGAAAACCCGCGTGCGTGGACATTATTCGTGCATGAGGTGCGGCATCTTCAACAGGGGATGTTAACCGCCATCTCGGTGTATGGCGAGTTGGATGCCTGGCAATATGAATTTCGCTTGTTCAAAAAGCTTACAGGAAAAACGCTCAAACCTGAGTTGGAAGAAATTCTCGCGATGCCATTGAATTTCGACCGAAACAACCTGCAACGGGCAAGGCAACTAATGACAAAGTTTGCAGGCTTTTGGTATTTGGCATGGATCCTGCCGTTATACCCCATTCACAAAGAGATCCTGTTTTGGCTTACACGCAAACAAATTTGACCATACAACCACTCACAAATTTACAAAGTATTTTTAATGTAAAGGGATTTGGTTTGTTGTATGATTTGTTCAAGAACAAGAAAGGAGGTTGCGATAGATACACCACCTAAAGCAATTGATGAAGGGAAGGTCGATACGCCCTAAGCTGGTCAGAGCGCCGCTTTGACTCCAGACGTTCGCCAAACGAAAGGAAGGCTGCAAGTTCGACTCCTTCCCCGACATAACTTAATAGTAAGGCTTTGTGACGGATGGGTGATCCCCATCCGTCTTTTTGTTTGGCAAACATTCACAGCTTATAACGGAATAATGGATAAAAAATCTTTGTACACGGATTACACGAAAAGAACGGGATTGCTCATAAAAATAAGGTTTGTCTTTTCAACATCCTCTCTCGATCACTTATCTTAACCACTCCCTCTGGAAAGTGGTCTGGTGACCATGTTTTCCTGTTTCGCAACGCGCCCTTGAGGAAGGACATCCTTCGAACATGCTGGCGAAAGAGTAGGCGTGAAGGTCTACCCGCACCGGCTGAGGCATACCTGCGCCACGCAGTTACTCAACGCGGGCTGCCGCGTCACGTCGATTCAGCGCTTTCTGGGGCATAAGAAGTTGAGTTCTACGCTCATTTATGCCAAGGCGCATGACCAGACCGTGGCAGACGATTATTTCGCCGCGATGCAAAGGGTGGAGGAGAGATTGGAGATCGTTCCAAAGCCGGAAGAGTCAATGGATATGGAGCATTTTAAGGTGCGGGAGCCGGAAAAGATATTCCAACTTCTCGATAAGTTGGAACTACCGGAGTTGCATCTCGAAGAACGTTTAGATATTACTTGTGAATTGCGCCAGACGTTAGCGCCAATAAATTCCTGTTGCAACTTATGAAATGTTAGAAATGCTAATCTTCCAAATACTCTCTAACATTTAAAAAGTATCCTTCTTTGGTGAATCTGAAAAGGAATGAAAAACCATTGTTCTTAAATCTACACATTTTCAGTATCACAATTTCACCATAACTACCATCTAGTCCATGGATTTTTTCCACAACCGTAAAGGAAGCTTTCTGTTCCAACAGAGTATGCACTTCTTGGTTACTACCTGTTTTCAGTTCCACTCGTATTTGCTCAATGATCTTTTCTGCAATCTCACTATACTCAGGCTTCACACCGTATTCAGTTGCCAATCGCTTGTAACAATCTTCTCGATCCCATTCTTGCATGAGTTGAAGGAGTACTATTGCTGTAATACAGCTTATAATGCCCCCAAGGACTAGCACGAACTTGTTCATGCGCAATGTTGTTTTCATATTTCCTCAGCATCCTGCAAATAAGGATCAGCGCAAAGCACCAGCGAAGTAGTTCGGAAGCGGAGGCCCGGACAGAACAGTCCGAATCCAATTTCCCACCTCGTTTGGAGAAACAGTGCCTGCATTTAGCGCAGATCCAAGA
>DAOQPR010000137.1:0-7452 GCA_035333265.1 Anaerolineales bacterium | reverse complement strand
CCGATTCCTTCACACCTCGCAGGTTGATCAGCATTATGAAAAGAATAAACGCCACCGAAATCGGCACACGGAATTCATAGAAATCCGGGAAGGCCGAAACAAGCTGAGCCACACCGGAGGCAACAGAAACCGATACTGTCAGAATGTAATCTGTCAATAAAGCTGCCCCGGCGATCAATGCAGGAATCTCACCCAGGTTATCACGCGCTACAATATAAGCACCGCCGCCATCCGGGTAGGCATGAATGGTTTGTTCATAGGAAACTGCTACGATTGCCAGCAAAATCACAATGGCAATGGCAATGGGAAAGACATACCCAAAAGCCATGGTCCCGGCAGCAGCCAAAATGACCAGGATTTCCTGAGTGGCATACGCTGTCGAGGATAGTGCATCTGAGGCGAAGACAGCCAGCCCAACCCGTTTGCCAATGGTTTGATGAGGCGCATCTGCCGTAGAGAGCGGGCGTCCGATCAGCCAGGAACGCCAGGTATGGGGAGGCTTATAGCCTGTACTTCTCTCGATAATGGGGGTTTGTTTCTCTTCTTGATTGATCATACACACACCAACTTGCATACAAAAATGATGCCCTTCCCGCGGAAGGACAAGGCTGGATTATAGTACAAATCCATGTTTCAGTGACTACGCCCAATGGCCCATATTGACCAAAAGCATCTACCAGGCTGTCCACAACAATGACAGTGAAACTACGGTTTTTCCAAGAGACATGAAGGGTTATACGCCATTCAACTCTTTGGGTTGCACAAGTGGAATCTGTAAAAAGAAAGTACTGCCTTTCCCTTCCACACTTTCCACCCATACACGTCCGCGGTGACTCTCTGCAATGGAATAGACAATGGCCAGACCAAGTCCTGAGCCGGGTTGACTGCGCGCTTCACGTTGTTTGCCGCGATAGAATTTTTCAAACAAATGCGGAATATCCTCCGCTGGAATACCGATGCCTGAGTCCTCAATGGAAAAAATCAGATAGTCCGGCTGCGAAACTGTACGAATGGTGACACGGCCTTTTTCCGGCGTGTATTTGATGGCATTCTCAACCAGATTGTAAACAGCCTGATGCAAAAGCGCCTGATCAGCTTCCACGGCGTGCGGCATATCCCTGGATAATTCCACATTCAAGTTGATGCCCTTTTGGGCAGCCTGTAACTGTAAGGCACTTGTTACACGCTCAATGATGTCCAATACAGTGACATGCTCCACCTGCAAACCAACACCGATCTCGATCCGGCCCAGGTCCAGCAGATTGTTAACCAGACGGGACATATTCTCAACGCCCGAGATGATCTTTTTGACATATCCCTGCTGCTGCTCATTCAATTCACCCACCGTATCCAGCATGGTGGCATAGCCGCGCATCAAGGTAAGCGGCGAACGCAGGTCATGGCTCACCGTCGCCACAAACTCGGATTTCATCGAATCAAGTTCCTTGAAGTGGGTTACGTCGCGCATGATACAAACCCGCCCGATCTGTTGGCCTTCCACCATAACCGGTGAAGCAGTAGCAAGATACGTGCGCCGATCCGAAAGGACAATCTCAGCGGATTGTTTTTCAGATGTTGTACTTTGTAATAAAGCCAGCAACGGCTTGAGCTTGACAACCTTTTCCGTTTCCATGCCGCTGCTGGTATCGTCCACACCCTGACCAAGCGCCAAAGTGGCAGCACGATTGGCAAGCAACAAACGGTTACGATGATCGGTCACGATCACCGGGTCAGGTGAGGAATAAATGATCGCCTCTAACTGACGACGGGATGCCTCCACATTCAGAAAAAGATGTGCATTGGCAATCGCCAGAGCGGCCTGCCCAGCCAGGGTCGTAACAAAACGGACATCTGCATCCGAAAACTTGCGCGGCTGTTCATACCCCGCCCAGATCACGCCATAATAGCGATTTTCATGCCGAAGCGCAACAGCCAGCAATGCCAGCGGTTGATTCTTTACTGAATCAAATATGATCTCTCGCGAACGCCCCATATTCGGGACAACCATCTTGCCATGACCTTGGGCATAATCAAGGATCTGATCATCCAGGTGAGCATAAGCATCCTTCAAGTTACCCAATCCAAAACGGGATGGCAGATCCACAAACATCTCAGGCAGAACAGAGTGAGACAGGACCACCCGCACAGAATTCGCACCCGTGGAAAGGATCGCCTCCAACACCGGCTTGACTGCATCCTGCATCTCCAGGCTGGATGCCACACCCTGACTTACCTCCAACAGGCGATTGATCTCTTCCAACCGCGCCTGCAAACTAACCCGCATCTGCTCGAAGGCCCGCCGCAACTGAGCGACCTCATCTTCACCGTCCACTTGAAGCGGATGGTCCAATTTACCCTGTGCAATCCGATTCGCCTCCACTGCCAGGTTTTGCAGGGAACCGGTCACCACCCTTAAACCAAGCCGCAAGGAAACCAAAGCAATGAATGCAAGCACAATGATGATCAAAGCCAATGGCATGGCAATGCTCAAGGATAACTGTTGGATCAACTGGGCCGGAATCTTCAATACGATCGCCCACGGACGCCCGCGCACCGGATGATAGTACACAAGCTGACGCGTCCCATCCGGCGCCGTATCATCATAGAAGAACGGTTCGGGAGCGATTTGGCCGTCATACTGCGTCAGGATCTGGTTATTATCCGAATGATAGATCGTGCGATTGTTCTCATCCAGCAACATCCCCGACCCGCTCAATTCGTTCATATTGTTCAAGCTTTCGATCAACGGCAGAGTCAACGGATTGGATATCAGGGTTGTGCGGCCGATCAAAATACGCTTCACATTTCCGAACGCATCCACAATGGCCACCATAAATGAAACGCGCGAGACATCGTCCACCGTAACCGGCGGAATGGAATAGATCTGGGTCAACACCCCATTGGCGGCCAACAGAAGTCCTGTATCTTCATCCGCATATAACCTGAAATTCTCCCGCGCCGAAATGGGATAGATCGCCAGCACATCCTCGCTGAACACATCCATCACGATCAATTGATCGAAATATGGAACAGCCTGCATTCGCGACCCAATGATCGAGGTTAATTCATCCCCGGATGTCTCCAGCAAACGCGGATCTGACGCAAGCTGCACAGCCAGATTCTGACCCGTTTCCAAAAAGAAGGGCACACTTTGTGCCGCCGATTCTCCAGTATTGGCAAGGCGACCTTGCAGCATCTCACGTACAGCGCGGCCAGCCACCACCCAATCGCCCACCAACAAAGTCAACAATAAAAGCAAAACGAAAGTGCCCACCGCAAAGATAAAGCGCGACTCAAGGCTCTTTTCCCCGGGCGAAGGCTGAAGCATATGTTTGCCGCCCCAATTGGACGGAAGTGCCATGGAGATGATCTGCGCCACCAGACCGCCAATGAGCATTTCGCCGCCAAAAGCCAGGGTGATCGTCGCCGCATTACTGATCGCGAAATCAAGGCGGGCTGTCGCAGGAACATCGGTGCCCCATTGGGTGAACAATGCGCTCACAATATAAAACAAGGTATGAAGGGGAATCATCAACAGCGCCGCTGCCAAAGGCTGACGCAGCAACCGATATGCAGGTGTGCGGTAACGTTGACGCACATTCATTGAGAACCATGCGCCAACGAAAGCCATCTCCAAAATGGGGAAAAGCGAATACAGGTCCCAGGTTCCACGCAACAACCCGGCAAAGGCGCCCAATACAGCCGTACCGATCGGCCCCAAAAAGCCGCCGCCCAGCAGCAGGGGAATGGCAGAAAAAACCATCAGTGCAGAACCAGGCGCATCGGCAGGCAACCCAGGCAAAGGTCGTACAGAGGCGGAGCCCAGTCTTACCCCAATGAAAAGATTTGCAATCGCGACAAGAATGAATAGAAAAAGAAACAACCCCCAACCGCGTGAGATATTTCCCCATACAGGCTGGTCGTTACGTTGTTGATAGAGCACATAGACCAATCCCCCCAACAGCGACACCCATACAAACCATCCTGCAAGAGTGGGCGGGGCGGGGAACGCTATGCCTGCCAGGAGCGTAAGGATGAAATCCATTTTTTTGTATTATAGCCTCAAAACTTCACAAAGACTTTACAACATTTTCAGGAATATTCCCCGCGATACCGCTCCGGAAGGAGATCTGCCAATGCCCGCATGATGTGCCTCGTCCCCATGCTTAACGCCTCACGCCTGGCCGACACTTGCCCATCCAACCGAAACATTTTCCCCACTCGAATATGAACACGGGTACGTTTGAATTTCTTCAGATTCTGATAGACAATTTCATTTTCCGAACCCATAACAACGATCGGCAGGACAGGCGCCCCTGATCGATACGCCAAAAATGCAGCGCCGCCGGTACCTTCCTCTAACGCACCGGAGAGCGATTCCCGCCCTTCTGGCGCGATGATAATTCGCCTGCCCTCGGCCAGCCCATCCAACGCAGTACGCAAAGCGCGTTTATCTGGTCGCCCACGATGCAGCCAGATGATCCCATACCAATCCATGAGCTTTCCAAGCACGGGAAGGTCGTACAGTTCGATCTTTCCCAGAGCATCCGGCGTGAATGGCAAGGCCGCGACCAGAGCTGGCGCATCAGCATTACCCAGATGATTGATGACAATTAACAAGGGGCCATCAGATGGAAGGTTTTCCAACCCTTCTGCGGTGACTCGCAGACAAACTTTTGAAACGAGTTTCAGCAATCCATGCGCAAAGACACGGAAGGCAAGCCGCGCACGGGAGAGAACAGGCAAACGCACCAGTTCGGGCCGCCATACATCCGTCACCGGCTTGGGCTGGGGCAACAGCGAATTATTCTGATCTACTTGCACAATTCCAACACACGAGCCAATACCTGATCGGCGTCGAGTTCATCGGTATTGATGATGACGGCATCCTCTGCAGGCCGCAGGGGAGCCACTGCACGGGTAGAGTCGATCCGGTCACGTTCGATCATTTTTGTCAGGATCTCGTTGTAATCGACCTGTTCCCCGCGCGCAATGATCTCATCACATCGGCGGCGGGCACGCTCCTCGGCGCTGGCATCCATATAGATCTTAAGATCCGCTTCCGGAAGAACCACGGTGCCAATATCACGGCCCACCATCACCACCTTACCGCGCAGACCAATGCGGCGCTGCTGCGCGGATAATGCCTTGCGCACCCCGGCATATGCAGAAACCGCTGAAACATTTGCTTCCACTTCACCGGACCGCACATCCCAGGTAATGTCACGATCACCCACAAGGACATCGAAGGCACGGCCATCGTTCTGGGTGGGCGTTCGCACATCGATCTGCGCATTTTGTGCCAGTTCGGTCATGGCGGCTTCATCGCCCAAATTCATATCATGTTCCAACGCAATCCAGGTCACGGCGCGGTACATGATGCCAGTGTCAAAAAAAAGATAACCAAATGCATCAGCTAATTTGCGCCCCACCGTGGACTTGCCGGATGCGGCCGGTCCATCGAGGGCAATAATGAAAGGAGGAGTATTTGTCATTTTGATTCCCAGATTAATTATCGATGAAGAGATCGTCACGCGCCCAAAGAATGATCACTTCTCCAGATTGCGGCATTTCACGCAAAACCAGCCAGCGCAGCCAGCCATCTGGTGCAGTGAGATTCCATAACGGGGTCTGACGCCAGGTGAAATCCTGCCCGCGATAGGCTGCAACAAGCGCTGGATTCATCTCAAACGGAGTGACAACAAAATCCGGCGCATTGGCAATATCCACGGATTCGGCTACGGTCACAGAATGTTCCCGCAAAGCCCAGACGAGAGCTGGAGAGTTGATTCCCAACACCACTACATTGGCGCTTTCATCATGCCCTGTGCCAAATTCAGAAAGTTGATTAACGCTCTCACGCAATAGATCTGCCTGCAAAGGTGAAGCCTGAGGCCACCACAATTCAGGAAAATCCGTGCCGCGAAAACCCGTCACTCCCGCAGCGCCGCCCAAACTTAATGCGCCCATTCCTAACGCCAGCCCCCATACGGCTCCAAACCGCGCAATGCGCATCGACCATCCCGCGGCGATCAACACCAGGCTGATCACAAGCAACGCCATCGCCGCAATCAACATCCAAAAGCGCAATTGATATTGCGGCGTCCCCACAGGCTGCCAGGTCAGGCCGGAAAGTCCGAGCCAGGCAAAGACCCAAATGAACGTGGTTAACAGAACCACACCGGCCACCTCACGGCGTTCTTCAGGATAGATATTGAAGTGGCGCGTAAGTTCAATGGCAGCCAGCATACTGAGCGGAATTAAACTCCAGGTGAGGTCAGCCATTTGACGGGCTGGCAAAAAGATGACAAGCAGCAAAGAGACCAAAAGCCAGACACTCAAAAAGATAATTCGGCGAACCCCATGAATCCAGCCGCGAACGAGTGCGATGATGGCCAGCAACAATGCAAAAGGCTGATATACCATCAGCGAGAGCAGCAGCATCCCCTGCGAAATGCCGGAGGGGATCGCCCAGGTGTTCACAAAAGCTGGAATGGATGAAAAAGCAGAGCCAATGCCGCCAGGCACGGTTAGAAAAAGTGTGCCTGCACTGAAAAACGTGAAGGCAAACAAAAACAAGACTGATGGAGATGTCAGCTTTAAATTGGAAGAGTTGCCCGCATCACCCTCAGGGACGTTTGATCCTGTTTCAGAAAACTGATTCTCGCTGGAATAGGACGAGCCCCGTTTGAAAAGCTGAAAAATGGCGTACGCAATTCCCAAACCAAGCAACCCGAACCAGAGAGAAGGTCCGCTCAATAACGTAAGGGCCGTGAACACAGCCGCAGGGGCCAGCCTTTTTTTATTGTAAAAACCGACGGTAAATGCCAAAAAGGCAATTGCCAAAATGGGACTTGCTGCCTGACGGGAGATGGCGATCAGGCCGGGGTCGAGAGCAAGGAAGAAAGCCAGGAGCAGGCTCGAGCGGGGTCGGAGGCGGTTGTCAAAGAGAAGCGGAGCCAGAACGAGCAGACTTCCCAATAGGGCGGGAATGAGGCGGGCGAGGAAATTTGTCCCGCCGCCGTAAAGCAAAAATAGGACCGAGGTCGAAAGGATGTAAAAGGGATGCGGCCCGAGTGCGGTTGTTTCGCCTTGTGAAATGTGCAGCGCCTGGAGTGCAGGGCTGGCTTCTGCATCGATAAGCGGCAACATGCCAAGCCCAATCATGCGGATGCTGAGCGCGATCAGGAACGCCAGCACATACAACCCGCCCTCGTATTTGAAATGTCGGTAGGTCATGGCGGCTATTGTATCCTATGGCACTTCGTAAATGATCGTGTTCCCCTGTTGGAAGATGGGGTTGAGATGTTGGATGAATTTTTCGTCGCTCACCGGCATGGAAACACGTTCGAGATTGCCGACGAATACATAACGGATATTGTATTTTTTCAGGATGGTCTGCGCTTCTTCCCAGCGAACGGTGGAATACAGCAGGGCTATATCTTCTTCGCG
>DAOQPR010000136.1:0-7458 GCA_035333265.1 Anaerolineales bacterium | reverse complement strand
GGCGCAAAACTTGACGATGTGGTGAAAGCCCAGATCTTCCTGACGGACATGGACCAATTCCCCAAGGTCTCTGCTGTGCGAAACGAGTATTTTGCGGATATCAAACCTGTCAGCACGCTGGTAGAGATCAGCCGGACCGTTCGCGAAGGCTGTCATATTGAGATCGAAGTAATGGCGATTGCCGAATCATAAAAAGAGGAGAGAAAAATGACCGAGAACAAAACAGCCATTGTCACCGCCGCAGGGAAAGGCATGGGGGCTGCCATTGCGAAGGAATTGGCCGCAAACAATTACAACCTTGCATTGATGTCGCCTTCGGGCGGGGCGGAGGAACTCGCCAACTCATTAGGGATGATCGGTCTGACCGGTTCCGTGACCGAACCCGGCGACTTGCAAAAGTTGGTGGATATGACTATGCAGAAGTATGGAAGGATCGATGCAGTGGTCAACCATACCGGGCATCCACCCAAGGGCCCCTTACTGGACATTCCCGATGCAGACTGGCATAAAGGCATGGATGTACTGCTGTTGAATGTTGTCCGGATGGCACGGTTGGTGACGCCGATCATGCTTGAGCAGGGCGGAGGCGTGTTCGTTAACATCTCCACCTATGCGGTCTTTGAGCCGGAAGCGTTGTTCCCCGTCTCCGGGGCTTTGCGCGCGGCGCTGGCGGCTTTTACAAAAGTGTACTCCGATCAATACTCCGCCAAAGGCATTCGCATGAACAATGTGCTGCCTGGCTTCGTTAACAGCCTGGCCGAGACTGAGGAACGCAGGAACAGGATCCCGATGGGACGTTATGGAACCGTCGAGGAGATCGCCAAGACTGTGCGCTTCCTGCTCTCCGCCGACGCCGGGTACATCACTGGACAGAATATCCGTGTGGACGGCGGGATCACGCGGTCGGTATAAACATCCAACCGGGAGAGGGCCATGCCAGAGACTACCTACGATGTGATCATAGTTGGCGGCGGCGCGATGGGTTGCGCGACAGCCTATTACTTGTTGAGATTCGATCCTCGTTTGAAGGTTGCCATCCTTGAAAAAGATTCGACTTACGAGCGCGCTTCCACACCTTTGTCGGATGGCAATACCCGCATCCAGTTCAACATAAAGGAGAATATTCAGATCTCACAATACGGGCTTGAAGCTCTGTCGCGCTTTTCTGAGGAAATGGAAGTGGATGGCGACAAGCCGGACACCGGTTTTCGCCAGCAAGGAAATCTGTTCGTGCTGGACAACGCCACTCACGATGAATCGCATGAAGGATTTTTGCTTCAGCAAAGCCTGGGTTGTGATGTTCACTGGCTGGCACCGGAACAGGTGCAGGGCCATTATCCCTTATATAACCTCAAGGATTGTGTGGCTGGAACCTTTGGCCCGAAGGATGGGACGATGTCGCCCATGGCGGTGTTGAGCGCATATAAAAAGAAGGCCGTTGCGCTTGGAGCGACCTATGTGCAGGCAAAGGTAGTCGAGGTTCTATGTGATGGACATCATGTTAAAGGAGTAAGGCTTGACTCTGGCGAAGTCCTTCAGAGCGCGATTGTGATGAATGCTGCAGGCGCGTGGGCAGCGGAGATCGCAAAGACTGCCGGGGTGGATCTGCCCATCCTGCCGACCAAACGGCAGGTGGCGTTCTTTGAGACCAACTACAAAAGCGAAACATCCCTGCCTGCCATTTTTCTGCCTTCCGGTTTATATGTCATTCACGAGCGTGGCGGTAATTTTTCTTGCGGAAAATCCTTTGCGGATGACCTGGTTGGCACGGAGGATTTCCAGTGGGATCGAAAAAAGTTCGAGGAGGCCATCTGGCCGGAATTGGTGGAATATTTCCCATCGTTCGACCGCCTCAAAGTGCAGCGCGGCTGGGCGGGACTGTATGAGGTCAACTCTTTGGACGACAACTCCATCCTCGGAGAGTGGCCAGACTTGAAGGGCTTCTTCCTTGCAAATGGATTCTCAGGGCACGGCTTTCAACAGTGCCATGCGGTGGGACGTTATATCGCTGAAGGGATGTTGGGGAGAAAGCCAAGCCTCGACCTGTCCATTTTTTCTCCACAACGTCTGCTGGAGAATAAGCCAGTCTTTGAAAGTAAACGAAAGATCATCTGAAATATAAATAACAAAAAACGCCAAAGTTCAAATATGACTTTGGCGTTTTTTGTTATTGGGCGGACCCGGTTAGGGAATGGAATAGGAGATCAGTTCAGTTGTGCTGTCCAGTTTGCTGCCGGTGGACGCGTTCTTGACCAGGCCGACCTTTTCCGCGTACCAGTTGGTGGAGTTGAAGGTCAGTGGATTCTGAATGACGGTACCGTTCATGGTGATGCTGATGTTCATCACGGTCTGACAGTCCACGCGCATGGCGTCGAAGGTGCCTGCTTCCACGGTGACCGATTCGATCTCAACTACGGTGCAGGTATTGGTGAACTCGTTCTTTGCGGGGATCTGTTCGCCGTTGATGCTTTCGGTGCCTTCCAGGGTGATGGCCTGAGTCCAACTGTCGCCGGGGTTGAGAAGCGCGGGCAGGGTTACCCCGCTGGCTGCCGTGGTCTGAAAATCCACTTTGACATTTTCGGACTCCACACTGGCAGAGCCGCCGCTGCTGGTCGGGTCGAGCACCGTCAGGCTTCCGCTTTCGCAGGTCCACTGGCCCTGGCGGGTGACGCCGGTGCCGAAGACATCCTGATCGGTAAAGCTGCCCGCTTCCACGTTGACGATGCTGCGTGTGAAGGTATCAGGCACGAGCCCGGTAAGTTTGTAGTTCCAGGTGGCCCCAGCCACAATGGGCAGGTAGGGATTGGCGCAGGCACTGCCCACTGTAGGTTGATTGGCTACTACGGTTGTGGGTGCAGATTCGGTTACCGCACCATCTGCAGGGGGGACAGGTTCGGTGGCTGGAAGTGTTTTTCCCAGATTGCACGCCAGTGTGGAAGCCAGCAAAAGAATTCCCGCGAGATGAGTTCGGATCGTTTTTGTTATCATTTATTCTCTCTTCCTTGACTATGTAAGTTAATCCTGTTCGAAGTATAGCATTCTGTAAGCGAGTCAGTTGGGCTGTAGGAAAAAAGAGGGAGTAGCCCTCCATTGACCTTGAATCGTCCTCATGAAATAGTAACCTTAATGTATTTCGTGTGTTGAATTATTAGGATATTAGGACCAAACGAATGGATGGGCAGCATGAAAAAACGACAGCCAGATCGAAGGCCGATTTCCGCCAGAGAAAATTTGTTTTCTCAACAGACCTCCCATTTGCTTGCTAAATGGCAAGTCACTCCCAACTATATTTCAATCGCAAGTATTTTATTTTCCGCAGTAGTAGCGGGGTGCTTAATCATGACCTCTCAGAAAAATAGCCCGATCTATTGGTTGTTGGCGGCTGTGTTTATTGTGTTGAGATTGTTTGCGAACATGCTTGACGGAATGGTGGCTGTTGAAACGGACGTGACTTCTCCGATCGGTGAATTATTCAATGAAGTGCCTGACCGTATTTCAGATATTATTATATTTATTGGAGCAGGTTATGCATATGGGGGTGTGGAATCTCTTGGTTACCTCGCTGCGGTCATGTCTCTTTTGGTTGCATATATAAGGGCGCTGGGAAATTATATGGGGGCAGATAAGTTGTTTCTTGGTCCAATGGCAAAGTCCCATCGGATGTTCGCCCTTGCAATCCTATGCGTTTGTTACGGGACGTTTTCAAGTTTTTACTCCATCCCTGTTTTGATGACATGGGGAATGGTTGTGATTGTCTTGGGTTGCGCATTAACTTTCATCCGACGTCTTCAGCGAATAGTTGCCGAGGTGCGACATGACCAATAGGGATGTTTTCCTGCTTTATTTGTCCCTGATTTCCATCCTACTTGTTTTTGTACCATTTGTCCTCCTGATTTTACAAAAAGTGTTTCGAAAAAATGTTGCATCCGTTTGGCGGATTTATCACGGATGGCTGTTCATGGTACCGTTATTTTTGCTCTTCGTATTGTTAGGAAGGGTAATATTTATATTGGGAGTCCTTGGGCTGTCCGCTTTTAGTTTTTGGGAGTTTGCTTCTGCCACCGGACTGAACAGGGAGAAATGGATCACGTATGTAGTCCACCTCGGGATTTTTTGTGTTGCGATCCTTGCGTTGATCCGGGACCCTTCCACCGGCCAATATGGCGGATATGGCATGTTCATGGCCTTGCCTGTCTATGTTGTCGGGTTGATCGTTTTTGTGCCGATATTTCAGAATCGCTACGAAGGGCAATTGCGATCAGTTGCCCTGGGCATGATGGGATTTATGTACTTCGGTTGGATGCTGGGTCATCTCGGCTTTTTGGCAGACTCCGCCTATCCAAACCATTATGTGCTTTTTATTGTTTTTTCGGTTCAACTGGCGGATATTGCAGCCTATAACTTCGGTAAACTTTTTGGACGCCACAAATTACGAAGCAACATCAGCCCGAATAAAACACTGGAGGGGTCAATCGGCGCCTTATGCGTTTCGCTATGCCTGCCATGGCTGTTCAGGCCGACCCTCTCCGAACTGGGTTCTTTGCAATTGCTGTTGGCGGGTTTGATCATAGGGATTGGCAGCCAGTTGGGCGATCTGGTTATCAGTCTGATTAAAAGAGATATGGGTATTAAAGATATGGGAGCGTTGATACCCGGACATGGCGGTGTCTTGGATCGCATAGATAGTTTGATTATAGCGACACCTCTTTTCTTCCATATGATCCGATACTTTCAGATGCTGTACCCTTAAAGTCCTCATGCTTGCAAACTTGATTGCATTTTTATGGGGTTTTGCGGAGGCGACACTATTTTTCTTTGTGCCCGATATTGCATTAAGTGTCATAGCCTTATATGGAGTCGATCTGGGCCTCGAGGCGTGTATCTATGCCCTGGCTGGCGCCCTGACTGGGGGATGGGTGATGTATCGCTGGGGCACGTCCAAACTGGACTGGCTTTTAGGAATCTTTTTGAAATTACCGGCAATCAGAAAAGTGGAACTGGAGCGCGTCAGGGCAGGATATCAAAAACAAGGAGTCATGGCGCTGTTCTGGGGGCCCTTGCTGGGCGTTCCTTATAAAATCTATGCGGTATATGCTCATCAGTTCGTCCCCCTCTCTACTTTTATACTGGTTAGTATTCCTGCAAGAGTTATTCGGTTTGTCCTTGTCGTCATATTGACGCCACCCGTTATTGAGTGGATCATGCCGGAATCTCCGCTGCCGACTCAAATAGTGGCGGTCCTTTTTTTTTTGGGCGCTGTTCTACTCTGGTTATTTCTATGTCAGGCGGAAGTGAGCCTGCGCGGCTCTTCCAACTTCAAGTTATTCTAGTGGAGTAAGGGGCATAAACACCGCGCCGGGTTTCGCAAGAGCAAAACTGACGCGGTGTTTTGATTAGGGTCAAAGGCTAGTCATCTATTTTAATCACCACTACATCGCGTCCTTCGAAAAGTAGGCTGTCAACGGTTGAACCTTTGAGGATACCCTCGGTATCACCAATCTGGAATCCTGTACTCTGTAACTTGAAATTGCACACCAGATCTGGAAGCCTGTCCCTGTTCACATCCTTTGATTTGCAATCAGGTATGAGTTTGCGTCCTTTGAGGTTGAGTGAATTCTCGTCTCCGGTGGCGCCAAACGTCAGGGAGGTTCTATCCACCTGTTGGACGGCATTGAATTGTTCAGTGGAGAGGATGGCGACTGAGATTTTTTCGTCATCGTCTTCCTCAATCTCGATCCGATTGCGGGAGTTACCAGGTTTGATGTCAATAGCCACTACTATTACATCGGAAACTTCTTCAAGTTCGAACGCACCAATATCACAGGCTGCGCCTTGAGGACTTGGAATGCCACGCTGGTCTGTTTCTATTATATTTCCATCCGGGTCTTGGCAACCTTGTGGATTACCGCCATCAATGGCGGGGCTTCCAACGATGAGGGCATGAGTTTCAGTAAAGCCGCCGTTGTTTTGCAGAAGACCAAGCATAGGGTCAATTGGATTTGAGCCCGCCCCCACCTGATCACCTGTAGTGCTTAAGAAGGTACAGCCGGTATCATTTCCGATCAAGTTGTACCCTGTGGAGATTAGTTCGCCGACACATTCCGGTTCGTTGCTGGTACTCGTATTGCCTGCCAGGATGGTATTTCGCATGTATACAGTGCTTGGGAAGTTTGGAAAATTGTAAATGCCTCCGCCGGAATCAGCTGAGTTATTGGTAATTGTCGTGTTTGCTATGATGATCTCCCCGCCTCCGCCCGTAAATATGCCGCCGCCAGAGGAAGTGTAGTTACCGCTAATTGTGCTATTGTTGATATACATGAAACCCGAAAAGTTATATATACCGCCGGGTGTGTCTGCGAATCCTCCGCCTGTATTATCGCGGATCGTGCTGCTAAACAGGAATATCACACCATAATTGTACAGGCCGCCGTCCGGTTGGTTGTTGCTTATCACTGTTTGGTTTAGCAGCATGGACGCTTCTGAGTTATTCATTATTGCCATTCCCAGACAGAAGACGCCGCCGCCGATGTTTTCATGAATGGTGCTGTTCATTGATGAAAACCCACCGCTGTTGTAAACGGCGCTGCCTGTGCATTCCGCGAAGTTATTGCGAACTACGCTGTTGTTCACTGCCAATATTCCAGCATTCAATATTCCACCACCGTTGTCTGGAGAATTTCCGTTTTGTATGGTTACATTGGAGATGGTTGCGAAATTGTCCGTGTTTACAACATGAAACACTCTATCCAATGTATTCCCATCAATGATGGTATTTGTGCTGTCTGTACCATTGATGACCATGTTGCTTGTGATATCAAGGTCCCCTGTGGCGGCGGCGTCTTCATTGTTACCAGCAATACTCAATGTATAGATCCCAGATGGAAGAGTGATCGTGTCATCATCGGTTGTAGCATTGGCTTCCTGTATTGCTGCGCGCAAACTGCACCCTCCGGTGCTTGTGGCACATACTCCATCTCCCGGATTGGCGTCAACCTCATCCACAGTACTATTTACGTTGAAACTCAGCGCAAAAACGGTGCTTGCAGGCGAGAGAACAGCCGCGAACACAAAGGCCAAACAGGCGAACCAACGAAAGAATTTGTATAACATTTTGATCTCCTTCTCTTTGCCTCATACGCCTAAAACATGACTTCATAACAACATCACCATACAACCAAAGTCGGAAAATTAACTGCCAAAAACTGCCAATCTTCTACAAACACAAGAGTTAACCCCGATCTCTTCCTAAAATGGTTAACCCTCCCCCTGAGTGGTATAATTTCATTCGATGCAACCAAACCTCATTTCTTCCGCAACCGCTCGAGCCGCCGCCGCTACATGCGCGACCTGTGAACCTGCCACGGCTTGAGACGGAACCGAAAGGAAACCCAGTCCCGAAACCGAACAGGTTCTCGGGACTTTTTATTTGCACTTGCAAGGAGTGACCCGTCAGGGTTG
>DAOQPR010000135.1:0-7534 GCA_035333265.1 Anaerolineales bacterium | reverse complement strand
CGACATATTTGGCAAAGCGCGCTTGCTCTCCTTCGACCGCGACCCGATCACACGCGGCGCAACCATCGAAGTAGCACATGAGGCTTTATTGCGCGAGTGGTCTCGCTTGCGCCAATGGCTGGACGAAAGCCGCGCCGACCTGCGCCTCGAACGGCAGCTTGCAACTGCCACCCGCGAATGGCAGAACGCGCAGGAAGAAGTCAGCTTCTTGATGACTGGTTCCCGGCTGGAGCAATTTGAGAGTTGGGCAGCGAACACAACTATTGCACTTACCCAAGATGAACGCGCTTTCCTTGCCTTCAGCATTGCTGAACGGCATAAAGTATTGGAAAAGGAAAAACAGTCTGTGATCCGTTTGCGCAGACTAAACAGGGTTGTCACCACTATCGGCTCTATTGCAACCATTCTGGCTGTCCTGGCAGTGCTGTTTGGCGTGCAATCTAACCGGAATGCAATCCTTGCACAGGAGGAACGCGACCGTGCTGATGAGTCTGCCAAAATTTCTTTCTCACGTGAATTGGCAGCCGCCGCCATCAACAACCTTGACGAGGATCCTGAGCGCAGCATTCTACTTGCTCTACAAGCCGTAGATAAAACTTACTCAGAAAATGGCACAGTCTTGCCAGAAGCGGAAGAAGCCTTGCATAATGCTGTACAAGCCTCTCGAATCGAACTGACATTAAGCGGTCACACGGATGCGGTCTGGCTTGTTACATACAGTTCCGATGGAAAACTTCTTGCTTCTACCAGTTTTGATAACACAGCCAAAGTTTGGAATGCGAATACCGGCAAAGAGCTATTCACTTTGCGGCTTTCTGATAACAGCAGTATCAATGGAGTATCCTTCAGTCCAGATGTTAAGTGGCTGGCAACCGCAAACGGGGATAATACCGTGCGTTTGTGGGATGTTTCCAACGGCACGGAAGTAATGAAATTCCTAGGTCATACGGATAGCGTACAATTTGTCAGCTTCAGTATGGACGGGAGTATGCTAGTTTCATCTGCCAGCGATGGCACTACACGGATATGGGATGCGCGTAGTGGTAAAGAATTACAGGTTTTTTCAGAAGAGGTAGGTGTCGAAACCTTTTGGGCGTCTTTCAACCCCGATGGAACATTAGTTGTCACTGCCAACACCGATTTTGCAGAAGGTTGGGCAACTGTTTGGAACTTAAAAACCGGCGAAAAAGTATTCACTCTGCCCAGCAATGCTACCGTCGTCCGTTGCGCCATATTCAGCCCCGATGGATCCACCATTGTCACTACAGGCGACGATCAAACTGCCAAACTTTGGAATGCCGCAACCGGTGAAAAAATATTAACTTTTAACGGACATACAAACACTGTATCTGGTGCAGCGTTTAGCTCCGATGGTACGCGGCTTGTTACTTCAGGGCATGACCGACATGCAAAAATTTGGGATGTAGCAACAGGCAAGGAACTGTTCGATATTTCAGGGCACAACCGTGACATCACATCTGTTTCGTTCAGCCCAGATGGACAACATATCGCTACAGCCAGCGTCGATACACAGATAAAAATATGGAATGCCACCCCAAACCGTGAACTTCTTACCTTGGTTAACGGACCTGCAATTTCGTTTAGTGAAGGTGCAGAACTAGCTTACAGCCCAGATGGAAAATATCTGGTCACAGCTAATTCGGACCTTGCACCCAATGTCTGGGAGATTGATACTCAAAAATTACTTTTTAATTTAATAGGCCATACAGATGCAGTCACTTTTGCCACATACAGCAGTGACGGTACAAGAATCGCAACCGCCAGTAACGATGGCACTGCAAAAATCTGGGATGCATCCAATGGGAAAGAATTACTCTCACTTAAAGGACACACTGATTTTGTCTTTGGTGCCGCATTCAGCCCTGACGGAAAACAGTTAGCAACAACCAGTTTCGATTACACGGTTAATATCTGGGATACACAAAACGGCAGATTGATTACCACCCTTGCTGCCGACAAAGGCTGGGGATTTAGTGTGGCATTCAGCCCCGATGGAAAACAACTTGCTACATCAAGCATAGATCCCACCGCTCTGGTTTGGAACCTGGATACAGGAAACCCAACCCTCATGTTAAGCGGGCATAAAGACCTTGTCAATCAAGTGACTTTCAGCCCAGATGGAAAAAAAATTGCAACAGCTAGTTTCGACGGCACAGCAAAAGTATGGGATTCCCTTACGGGGCAGGAATTATTTTCCCTGACGAGCCATTCTGCAGCAGTATTTGACATAACATTCAGTTGGGACGGGAAACTTATTGCAACCGCAAGCGCAGATAAGACTGCAAAAGTTTGGAACTCAGAAACTGGCAAAGAGATGTTAACTTTGAATGCTCCCGGATCTCTATCAGGTGTTGCCTTCAGCCCAGATAACCGCAAACTCGCCGTAGCAGGACACGATGGCACAACAAGAATATATCTTCTGCGAATCGAAGACTTGATCGCACTAGCCAATACCCGCGTCACACGTACGCTGACTTTGGAAGAATGTCAGCAGTATTTGCATGTGGATGCATGTCCTGCCTTTCCATAAGAAGACCTTCACTAGATAAACTATTGGCAGCACAAAAACACAAGACTCCGAGAATTATTCTCAGAGTCTTGTGTTCATTCCGACCTATTTTCTTTTGTCTCTCAATCCGTAAACAACGGCAAATGCCCCAGTGAATAAATGTGCATCCACTGCGCGCGGTCGCCCTCGGTGAGGATCGCGGCTTCTCCAGCCACGCTGGCTCCGGCCTTGTCCAGGATCATGCGCATTCCCTGCAAGGTCGAGCCTGTGCTGATGACATCGTCCACGATCAACACTTTTTTTCCTTTAATCACATCAACATCTTTTTCATCCAAAATCAACACCTGCGGCTGGCCAGTAGTGATGGATAGGGTCTCGGCCTTGATGGCATCGCCCATATAAGGCTTGTACTGTTTGCGTAGAACAATATAAGGCTTATTCGTCTCCACCGAAAGCGCATGGGCGATCGGAATGGATTTCGCCTCAGCCGTCACGATCATTTCATAACTCAGGCTGTTCACTTTTTCCGCAAGTGCGCGTGCGCAAGCCTGAACCAATTCGGTATCGCCCAAAATATTCAGAATGGCAATACGCAGGCCCGGCTTGATCTCGAACAGGCGCAAGTCGCGTTTGATTCCGGCAATTTCAATTGCATAGGTTTCGTGTTTGGTCATGAGGCCACCTCGTTGAAAAAATTAGCGTTGACAGTTTATCACGAAATGACCCCGCTCCTGCAACGGTCTCAATTAGAAAATTTGTGCTATACTCTGCCCATGCGCCCGATCCGCTCCTCAGAAATTGGCAGCTATCTATATTGCCGCCGCGCCTGGTGGTATCGCAAGACAGGAGTCCCCTCCGAGAATCAGGCAGAGCTTTCTGCCGGGACGGATCTTCATCGCCGCCACGGGCGCAAAGTGATGGCCGCGCTTCTCACCCGAACCGTAGGCCTGATTCTGTTTCTGGCGGCTGTCATTATGCTGGTGGCGTACCTCGCTTCCAAATGGCTCTAAAGGTGGTTACGCATGTCTTCTGTATTAGATCAACTGGCTACCTCTCAAAACCGGCGCGACGAAGTTCCCAACCAGGAACTGGCGCGCGACCTTGCTGCAAAAAAAGATAAAAAGGGAATTCAAGAGATCGCGGAAAACCTTTGGAACAAGGACAAAAGTATTCAGGCCGATTGCATCAAGGTCTTGTATGAGGTCGGTTACATCGAACCGAAACTCATTGCAAATTATGTGGATGATTTCGTGAAATGCCTGAAAAGCAAAAACAACCGCCTGGTCTGGGGCGGCATGACCGCCCTGGCCGAATGCGCCAAAGCCAACCCAGATGCAGTGTTTAATCACTTCGACGCCATCAAAAAGGCCAAGGAAAACGGTTCTGTCATCACTGTGGACCACTCCATTTCGGCGCTGGCAATTACAGCATCTGCCAATGCAACGTACAACAAGGCCATTTTCCCGTATTTGTTGAAACATCTTTCCACCTGCCGTCCCAAGGAAGTGCCGCAACATGCCGAACGCTCATTCCCTGCTGTGAACAGGGAAAACAAAGATGAGTTCATCAAAGTCCTTGAGAAGCGGATGGAAGATCTTAACGGCGGCGGGCTGGCGCGCGTAAAAAGGGTTATCAAACAGGCAAACGCATGACATCCTTTATTGCCATCCTCTTTCTGTTGGCATTGATCTTTTTCTGGCAATCGAATCGCCAGCAAAAAACAGCCGGGATTCCCGGCGGGCGCATCATTTACACCGATACGCATGGCTGGGGCAAGGTCGAGAAACCGCTATACTACGCCGCCCTGGCATTGACGGGTAAGCCGGATTATTTGATCGAAAAAAATGGGCAGTTGATACCCGTTGAGGTCAAGTCAGGCCGCGCGCCCGAGGCTCCATATGATTCGCATATTTTTCAACTTGCATCCTATTGTCTACTGGTTGAGAAGACCTATGGGAAACGTCCGCCTTATGGGATCATCCACTATGAGAATCGTGATTTTTCCATTGATTACACCCGTGAGCTTGAAACAGCGCTTATCGAGTTGATCGCCGATATGCGCGAAGACGACGTCAGAAGCAGTGTGGCCCGGTCGCATGAGCAGCCGTCCCGTTGTAAGCGATGCGGGTATCGGGATGTGTGTGAGCAACGCCTGGCCTGATCACATCTGGCTGCCTTACAGGGTATATACCTATGTCCCAATGTACTTGTATACCCGTTTATCTTATAATTATCGGCATGTTGCAGTCTCTCACCCCCAAGCGCATTGTTATTACCGCATACCCTAAAATGCCGGATGCTTTTACAGAAGCGGAAGCCATGTCTTTGTATCTGAAGGAAAAAGGCATGGATGTGCCAGTCGGCTCCTTGTATGATGAAGGCCTGCGTAAGCGTGTAAAACAGGGTGAATTCGATATGCTCATTGCTGTGGGCGGGGATGGCAGTGTGCTGCGAGCCGGGCATTTATGCGCGCCTTCGGGGGTTCCAATTTTGGGTGTGAACCTTGGCCGCCTGGGTTTTCTCATACAGGTTGACCGCAAGGAATGGCGCGACTATTTTGACCGCCTGCTCAAAGGTGAGGCCTGGATCGAAAACCGGATGATGCTGCGGGCTGAGCACATCCGCGCTGGAGAAAGCATTGGCGCTTCGAATTCGCTAAATGAAGTGGTTGTAGGCCGGGGCCAAAACTTGCGGCCTGTGCGGCTGACTGCATTTGTAGATACGCGCCAGTTAGCCAGTTATGTGGCTGATGGGTTGATCGCCGCCACCGCAACCGGCTCCACCGCGTATGCGCTTGCAGCAGGCGGGCCGATTCTGCCGCCGGAACTGCGTAACATTCTGCTTGTGCCAATCGCCCCGCATCTTTCGGTAGATCGTGCAGTTGTGCTCTCCGAAGGAGCTTCGGTGGGGATCGTGGTCAAGAGTGAGAATGCTGTCTTAAGTGTGGACGGTCAGCCGCCTACGCCCTTGATGGAGGATGACCAGGTGCGGGTCACGGCCGCAGATGTTACCGCACAGTTTGTCCGTTTTGGCGACCCGGGTTATTTCTACAGGAATCTTACTGCGCATATGAATGAAAACTCTTTTGGATTTCCACGATGACCAATACCACTACTAATGCCACCTATTGTTATATTCACCCCGACCGTGAGACCAGCCTGCGTTGTAAACGTTGCGAGCGTTATATTTGTACGTCCTGTGCAGTCAGCACTCCAACGGGTTACATTTGCAAGGAATGTATGCGTGAACGGCAAAAAGCATTTGACACAGCCGTATGGTATGACTTTGCGCTGGGGTTTGTTGTGGCGGCAGTATTATCCGGTATTTCATCATTCCTTGTGTCACTTATTGGCAGCATCGGTTTTCTGGGTTGGTTCATTGTACTGGCAGGTTCTTCTGCCGCAGGTGCGATCATTGCGGAAGCAGTCCGTGCTGTGATCAAAAAGAGGCGTTCACGCCCATTGTTCATCACGGTTGCCGCTGGTGTGGTGGTGGGAGCCCTGCCCATGATCCTATTCCAATTGTTTGGCATGAATATGTTTGGTGTTCTGTTCCAAGGTATTTATTTGTTCATTGTTGTTCCGCTGGTTTATGCCCGTTTGTCTGGAATCCAACTTTCACGATAACCTATGCTAACCGAACTTCGTATCCAAAACTTTGCCATTATCGACAAACTCGACCTGCGTTTTGGTCCCGGGTTGATCATCCTCACCGGTGAAACCGGCGCAGGGAAATCCATCATCCTCGACGCAGTGGTCATGCTCATCGGCGGAAAGGCCGATACTACTTTCATCCGGTCTGAATCAGATACGGCATTTGTTGAGGGTGTGTTCCAGCTCAAAGGTCCGGAGCGGGAGGCGGTGCATGAAGTCCTCAACCGCGAAGAACTGATGGATGATCCCGATTATGTGGTGCTCATGCGTGAAGTCAGGCGCGAAGGACGCAGCGTGGCACGCATCAATGGGCGCACCGTAAATGTAGGTCTGCTCAAGGAACTTGGGGCGCTGTTGATCGATATTCACGGTCAGGCCGAGCATCTTTCCCTGCTTGATCCGCGTGCGCACCTGGGTTTGCTTGACCGCTATGCCGATGTCGCAAAGCCATTGAACGAATACCGCCAGACCTATCATACCTTGCTGGCGCTTCGGCATGAGTTGCACGATCTTCGCAAGGCACAAGCCGATGCTGATCGACGTATTGAAATGCTCACCTATCAGGTGGAAGAGATCGAAGAGGCCAGACTCAAAGCCGGTGAAGATGACGAGTTGCGCAAGGAACGTGATCGACTTGCCAACGCAGAGTCACTGGCACAGAACGCGCAGGAAGCTTTGATGATCCTTGAAGAAGGCTCACCTGAAACACCTGCCGCCACCGACCTGATCGGCCAGGCAGCCCAGGCGCTTGCCGCATTAGCCAAGATCGATGAAGGTCAGACAGAAATGTCTAACCAGGCAGAACTCATGCTCGATACGCTCTCGGATATCATTCATGATCTGCGCAGCTATCTCGAAGAGATCGAATTCAATCCCAAACGTCTCGATGAAGTCGAGGAGCGGCTCGACCTGATTCATCTGCTTACCCGTAAATACGGGGGCAATATTCCGGCGGTGATTGCGTATGGAAAGGATGCCAAAAAGCAGTTGGAGACCATTACCGGTGCGGCAGACCGCATCGCTGAGCTTGAAATGCAGGAAGCCAAGCTCCTCGATAAACTCGCAAAACATGGTTCAGCGCTTTCGGATAAGCGAAAATCAGCCGCAACTGAAATGGGCAAAGGCATCGAGTTGGAATTGGATGACCTGAAAATGGCTTCAGCCCAGTTTGGAGTGGACTTTCAGACCAAACTGGATATCAACGGGATTCCTTTTGCCGACGGAACCCGCCTCGCCTTTGACCAGAACGGTTTCGACCGCATTGAGTTTCTTGTCGCCCCGAACCCGGGTGAAGGACTCAAGCCGCTGGCAAAGGTTGCATCCGGCGGTGAGACCTCACGCCTGATGCTGG
>DAOQPR010000134.1:0-7540 GCA_035333265.1 Anaerolineales bacterium | reverse complement strand
TGTTATTTGGCCTGATCTACCTCTTCAGCGGCCCCATCGAGGTGGATAGTGAATTCATCACCGCCAACATCCTATTCATTGCGGGTGGGTTGGGTGAAACAATTCGAATTTCCCTCCTATCCATCACGTTGGCAATGATCCTGGCCCTCTTGGCCGCATTGGGAAGGCTTTCCACATTCCCGCCCATATATGCGGTCAGTACGTTTTATGTATCCCTCATCCGTGGAACTCCCCTCTATCTGCAAATATTTTTCTTCTTCCTTGCTCTTCCACAGTTAGGGATCATCCTGCCAGGACTTTGGGCAGGCGTCCTTGCGCTTGGACTTAATTACGGTGCCTACATGAGTGAGACCTTCCGTGCAGGGTTGGCATCCGTGAGCAAAGGCCAGCGGGAAGCCGCCATAGCCCTTGGAATGACGCCAACACAGACCATGCAAAGGATTGTCTTGCCGCAGGCTTTGCGCTTTGCCATTCCCCCCATGGGAAACGACTTCATCTCCATGACCAAGGACTCCGCGCTCGTGGCAGCCACCGGGTTTGTGCATGAATTGATGTGGCGTGCCGTCAAGGTGGGCCGTGCCCAATTCCACAATCTCGAAGCGTTGATCATGGCCGCCATTTTCTACTGGGTCATGACCATCCTCCTTTCCTACCTTCAAAATCGCCTCGAAACCCGCCTTTCGAGAGGAGATCGATAATCATGGCCGACTCTATTATTAAGATCTCAAGTCTCGATAAATACTTTGGACGTTTGCACGTCTTAAAAAACATTAGCCTTGATGTGCCGGAAAGGCAGGTCCTCTGCCTCATCGGACGCAGCGGTTCAGGCAAAAGCACACTTCTGCGTTGCATCAATTTCCTTGAAGAACCCTCTCATGGCAGTATCGAAGTAGATGGTATCAAAGTCGAAAGTAATGGCAAGGGAAGTGCGCAACGCAAACTCATACACGATGTGCGCCTCAAAACCGGCATGGTCTTTCAAGAGTTCAACCTCTTCCCGCATATGAGCGTGCTGGAAAATGTCATCGAAGGTCCGGTCACCGTTAAAGGCATGGACAAGAAAAAAGCCATTGAACTCGCCGAGCAAAATCTTGACAGTGTCGGGATGTTATTTAAAAAGAATGAATATCCCCTGCGCCTCTCCGGCGGGCAAAAACAACGGGTAGCCATTGCACGTGCCCTCACCATGGAACCACGCGTCATGCTTTTCGATGAACCCACATCAGCGCTTGACCCCGAACTCATCGGCGAAGTGTTAAACGTCATGAAAAAGGTCGCCTATGAAGGCATGACCATGATCGTGGTCACACACGAAATGGGGTTTGCCCGCGATGTAGCAGACCGTGTCATTGTAATGTCCGAAGGCGAGCTCATTGAAGATGCCAAACCCGAAGACCTCTTCACCGCCCCCAAAGACCCTCGTACCAAGGCGCTCATCGACCGCTACCGTGCGGATGAACAATAATATTCCATGACCATCGCCATCACACGTAAAGTCAGCCCGCGCTTCAATGAATGTGAGATCACTCATATCGACCGTACTCCCATCAATGTAGACATCGCCCGCGCCCAACATGATGAATATGTGAAAGCCCTAGCCGCCCTCGGGTGTAAAGTGATCGAATTGGAAGAAGAACCTGATCTGCCTGATTCCGTCTTTGTTGAAGATACTGCGTTCATATTACCTGAAGCCGCAGTCATTACCCGCCCCGGCGCCGACTCACGCAAGCCGGAAGTGGAAAGCATCATTCCAGCCCTGGCTCCCCACCGAAAAATAATTCAGGTCACTTCACCCGCCTCGGTGGATGGCGGCGATGTGCTGGTATTAGGAAAGAATATCTATATCGGCCTATCCACTCGCAGCAACATCGAAGCAGTAAATCAGCTCAATGCATCTCTGCAAGAGTATGGATATATGGTTCAGGGTGTTGATCTCACAGATTGTCTGCACCTCAAAACCGCCGTCACCCGTGTAGATGACAAAACCCTGCTGATCAACAAAAACTGGGTCGATGCGAATCTCTTCCCCGGTTATGATCTGATCGAAGTGGACGCCTCCGAGCCCTTCGCCGCCAATTGTCTGCCCATCCATGACAAAATCATCTACCCGACAACTTTCCCCAATACCCAGAAAAAGCTTGAGGCCAGAGGTTTCCAAATCATAAACGTCAATCTGGCCGAACTTGCCAAAGCCGAAGGGGCAGTCACCTGTTGCAGCCTCATCATTGGCTAAAGGTGAAAATACAACTCCCGCAAAGCAAAAGAACTCCCATAATGGGAGTTCTTTTATGCGCTGGAGAGGACTTGAACCTCCACGTCTTGCGACACATGGCCCTCAACCATGCCTGTCTGCCAGTTCCAGCACCAGCGCGCGGGCAGTATTATAATCGTCTTCATGCCATTGTCAAGCCAAAGGATCCATCGTTAGCCAATGACCAACATTGATCGCAAGCAGGCGTCTGTTGAGGGATTTGGGATTAGTTCATTGGAGAATGAAAGAACGATTCAGATCGTCCTGTTTTGGATCAGTGTGCTTACACTCGGGGGACTAACCGGCCTCCTGTTGATGTATTTCCTGGGCGGCATGAAAAGAGAACTCATTGTCACTTCCCTAAGTTTCATCCTGACAGCCACTGCTTTGGAATTAAATCGACGCGGGAAAGTGCAGCTTTCAGCAGGACTCATTGCAGCAGTTATGATCCTTATGGTAACCATTCTGGCAACCATTGGACAGGGCATCCACGATATAGGAATCATTGCCTACCCATCAATCCTAATCGTCGCGAGCCTTCTTGTAGATAGAAAAATGGTCATCAGTCTAAGCACCCTTACAATCTGCTGCGCAGGCTGGCTCATTTATGGAGAGTTCTATGGCTTGTTCCATTCCATCCCTCCCCGTATAAACCCCACATTTAATTTTATTGTTGTTTCCGGCATTCTGGTGATCACTGCCATTATGACCCAATTATTAGCCATCACACTGCAAAACAGCATACACCTTAGAGGTCTTGAGCTTGCCCAACGCTTACGAGTTGAGAAAGCTCTACGCGAAGCGGAAGAAATGTACCGCACATTGGTTGAAAAGACCTCCGTGGTTACATACCGTGATACCGCTGACATAAATGCCCATTCTCTATATATAAGCCCACAAATCCAAAAAATGACCGGGTACACTCAGTCTCAATGGTTAAGTACCCCTACTTTCTGGAAATCCCTGGTGCATCCAGAGGATCTGCCAGGAGTCCTAAAGGATGTGGAGAAATGCATCACCACCGGTGAAAAAACCGTCAGCGAATACCGTATATTTACAAAGGACAGACGCTGGGTCTGGGTGCGGGATGAAGCAATCGCCATAAAAGACTCAAAAGGTGAGTTGCAAAACGTCCATGGAGTGTACGTTGACATCACGGAACAAAAACTCGCCGAGTTGGCCATTCACAAAAGGGAAACGATCCTTGCGGCCGTTGCTGAAACGGCCCAACTACTCCTAAGATCGCAAGACTGGCGGAATGACATTAATCAAATTTTGGGTTTATTGGGCAGGGCCACATCTGCAAGTCATGCTTATATTTTTGAGAATCATACTGGATCAGATGGGGTAATGCTATCTTCCCAAAAATATGAATGGTGCGCACCGGGCATGGTTTCTGAACTGAAAAACCCCAATTATCAGGACGCCCCACTAATACCAGCTCCAGAACTGGAAGACTGGTACCACAAGCTTAGCGCTGGAAAATATTTCTATGGGAGTAAACAACAATTTCCTGAATTCTGGAAACAGGTTTTTGAACCATCAGGTCTAAAGACCCTGCTAGATATGCCCATCCTGGTAAATGGGGAATGGTGGGGAATCATCGGGTTTGATGATTTTGAGAATGAAATGCCATGGTCACAGGCAGAGATCGACGCTTTGGTGGCAACAGCAGGAAATATTGGTACTGCCATGAGCCGCCAGCATACAAATGAGGCGTTGCGGGCTTCAGAAGAGAAATTTCAACGAGCATTTCACCATACCATTGTTCCAATGATCATTAGCCGTGTAAGCGATCAGATGACCATTGATGTCAATGAAGCTTTCATAAAAAAGGTAGGGTATTCTCGTAATGAGATCATTGGGTTCAAGGGGGCCGAACTCAACATTTGGGCAAATCAACATGAACGAGATCGTATGTTGAAAATTCTTGAAAACGCCGGGTATGTAGATGAATTTAAAGCCGGGTTTCGGCTTAAGAATGGAGACCTCAAAACCGGATTGATTTCAGTAGTTCATATTCAGATCGCAGGTGAGCCTTGTTTTTTGTTTACTCTGATTGACATTTCTGAGATTGACCATCTCCTAAAAGAACTTAAAGCCAAGAATGAGGAATTGGAAAAATTTACATACACGGTTTCTCACGATCTTAAGGCCCCGCTCGTTACGATCTCCGGTTTTTTGGGGTATTTAGGGATTGATGCAAAGAAGGGAAATATTGAAAGGGTCACCAAGGATATTGAACGCATCAATGAAGCAGTGTCAAAGATGCAAAGATTGCTTGCCGAATTGCTTGAATTATCCCGCATTGGTCGAATAACAAATCCACCGGAGACAGTTCCATTCGCGGAGATCGTAGCAGAAGCTTTGAAATTAGTGGAAGGCCGCTTATTGGCGAGTCAGGTACGGGTGGAAGTTGAAGCGGATCTTCCATCGGTTTATGGAGACAGGCTGCGTCTCGTCGAGGTCATGCAGAACCTGATCGATAATGCGGCAAAATTCAGCAGCAAGGTGGAAGCTCCCTGTATCGAGATCGGCGTAGACAGACAAAATGGATCCCTGGCCTTTTATGTGAAAGATAACGGGATCGGGATCGCGCCGGAATATCATGACAGGGTTTTTGGTCTCTTCAACAAACTTGACAATAGTACCGAGGGCACCGGCATTGGCCTGACTTTGGTAAAACGTATTGTCGAAGTCCACGGGGGCAGAATTTGGGTAAAATCAGAACCTGGTAAAGGTACGACTTTCTACTTTACGCTTGCAGACAAACCTCAATAGGAGAATCGTATGACACGAATTGTTGTGGATGCAATGGGCAGTGATGATCATCCCGCCCCGGATGTGGAGGGAGCGGTTGCCGCGGCGCGTGAATTTGGTGTGGATATCATCCTGGTGGGTGATGAAGCAAAGGTCAAGCCGGTATTGGATGCACAGAATGTACAGGGATTGAATATTCGTATTGTCCATGCGCCTGAAATGTTAACCATGGAAGACAAAGGCGAGGCGCTCGTATTAAAAGCACGTGCCAAAGATTCAAAGAACTCCATGGCCGTTGGCATGGATATGGTTAAGAACGGCGAGGCGGATGCTTTTGTGACGGCTGGAAATACTGGCGCAGGTATGGTTACTGCTCTCTTTCGCCTCGGACGCATCCGTGGAGTGGATCGGCCAGCCCTGGCCCCCATCTTCCCGACGGCGACCGGGACCTGTGTGGTATTGGATATCGGCGCCAACCCCGATTGCAAACCGGAGAATTTGATGCAGTTCGGAATTTTAGGAAGCATTTACGCTGAAAAAGTACGCGGCGTTAAGAACCCCAAAGTGGGCCTGGTTTCCAATGGCGAGGAAGAAGGCAAGGGCAATGAACTCGTGAAAGCAGCCACGCCCCTTTTCAAGGCTTCCAAATTAAATTATTTTGGCAATGTGGAAGGCAAGGAAGTGATCGGCGGCAAAGTAGATGTGGCTGTGACTGACGGATTTACCGGTAATGTCATGTTGAAAACCTCGGAAGCGGTAGCCAAGCTCATCACAGATACCATCCGCAATTTGATCAAGAATGGCAATCTTCAGACCAAGATCGGCGGCCTGCTTGTTAAACCTGCCTTGGGCGCTATCAAAAAGCTGCTTGATCCCGGTGAACAGGGCGCGGCTCCCATGCTTGGGGTGAATGGGCTTGTATTTATTGGGCATGGCCGCTCAGATGCTTTTGCCATCAAGAATGCGATCCGCGTTGCAAAAGAGGCCGTGGATGTAAATGTGCTGGATGCAATGAAGCTAGCCATTGAAGAAAGTTTGAAGAAATAGTTCGGATACTCTCTTAATGGACAATACCGCCCAACATATGCTTGAGAACGATATTAGGCAGGAATATGGCCTCGGCCCCACATTTCTATCGGCTTATATTAAACGCTGGTTTAGTTCGGAAGAATTAACTGCAGAACGGATGAAAAATTTAAAAGGGGATGTTCTTTTATATACCTGGTTCTCATTTGGGCTATCCACCAACATGCGTGGAAGGATGGTCGCAGGCGTGTTCCAATCCCATGTTAAAAGCAATATGCGGCGCTATTTGGATGTGGGCTGTGGTTATGGCGGTTTCATGGTGGCGTTCAAAGAGTTGGGGCTGGATGTCTATGGTTTCGAATTGGATGCCAGCCTTGTAGCCCTGTCAAAGGCAAATCTGGCCGATTATGGGATTCCAACGGAACGGGCCACGGTCGGCGATGTATTGGACGATGGTTTTCTAAAACAACTGGGAACTTTCGACGTGATCACATGCAATGACGTGATCGAACATGTTGATAATGTGGATCTTGCAATTAAAAATATGACCAATATGCTTAATCCTTCTGGCATCCTGATCCTGCAGATCCCCAACAAGGATTACGTCGAATCCATCAGTCATGACAGTCATTACAACGTATTCGGCATTACTCTTTTACGGCATGCCGAAGCCGAGCAATATCACAAAATGGCCTTTGGCGATGCGTATACGGTGGGAGAGTATTATGAATTTGAACATTACCGCGACCAACTCACCCAATATGGGTGTGAGGTCACTTTATTCCCGCCGCTTTACCCGCCGCCGCCCCACCCTCGCAAGGGCATTAAGTTGATCATTAAGGATTTCCTTCGAACACCAAAAGGCTTGGTTGATCTTTGGAAAGGAAAGAAACTGACCTGGAACATGAAGCTCAAGGTAAGCATGAAATACTTGGCGTATGTCTTGCAATTTATCTGGGCCGGGTTCCTTTCCATTTTTTCTAAAAGGGAAAAGGAACACTTTCACATTAAATACATGCAGGATTTTTGGGTAATTCTTGCAGTAAAAAAATAATACAATATATCATTTTCAATTAGGATACTCATGAAGATCGTAAAAAACGAAAAACTTATTAAGCGCAACAGCACCATTGCACAATGGACCAGCCTCGGTGCGCTGATCGTACTGGGCGGTGGAATGTATATTTCCTTTACCAAACCGGAATGGATCACCTATTCTTTGATCTGCCTGGCTGTGGGCTTTATCATGACACAGGTGGGTATGTATATGGGCAATCGCTGGGGACGCTCACCCCGCCCGGATGAAAAATTGGAAGCCGGTCTCAAAGGCCTGACCAACGAGTTCAACCTTTATCATTACACAGCGCCCATCTCGCATTTGCTGGTTGGGCCATCCGGGGTATTTGTCCTGCTGCCTTATCACCAAACCGGTGAAGTCTTCTTTGAAAAAAATCGGTGGAAGATTCGCGGCGGCGGCTTTATGCAGATGTACATGCGTGTCTT
>DAOQPR010000133.1:0-7556 GCA_035333265.1 Anaerolineales bacterium | reverse complement strand
ACCCAGGCGGTTGGCAGCATGGTGGCCAGTTTTTTTGGCACACAAACAGCCATGTATACTCCACCGCCTACCAGCACTATTACACCCCTTCCGACCAATACATTTTGGCCTACTCCCACTCCGGCACCTGCCAATGCTCTTCAGCCTCCGCCCACATGGACGCCTGGTTTTGTCTTCTATACCAACACACCAAGCCTTGTTAATCTCACCCCAAGTGTCACTGGCACACTTCCTACTGCCACTGCCAATTCTGGCGCACTGGCGTATGGCTGTAACAACCTCGCCTTCATTCGCGATGTGGATTATCCGCCAGGCACGGAGGTCGCACCAGAAGAGGAATTTACCAAGACCTGGAAGGTCGAAAACACCGGTACTTGTGATTGGATGTTTGTGTATACATTGTCCATTGTCAGCGATGAATATTTTGACTCGTCGTGGAATACGCTTGGGAAGATCGTCAGCCCGGGGGAATGGACAGAATTATCCGTGATCGTAACGGCTCCCAAGCATCCTGGCACATATACGGGATACTGGCGTTTCTCAGACGGCGCTCATCCCTTTGGCGCTACACTCGGATTGACCATCGTTGTAAAGTAATAAAAAAAGTGCGTGGTGCCTCTAACAGCCACGCACTTTCCATTTTTTACTCCATGCCCCTACTTGCCAGCCTTCTCTTTTGCTGCTTTCAACAACCCTACAAAAAGTGGATGCGGTTTCATCGGGCGCGATAAGAATTCAGGGTGGAACTGACTCGCTACCATGTAGGGATGATCCTTCAACTCCACGATCTCCACTAAACGACCATCGGGGGACAGGCCGGAAAAGACCATGCCCTGCTTTTCAAATTTTTCACGATAATCATTATTGAATTCCCAGCGATGACGATGCCGTTCTTCCACGCTGGGAATGGCATAGGCGTTGGCAGCCTTTGTCCCTGGTTGGAGCAGGCACGGGTAGAGTCCGAGGCGCATGGTTCCGCCCATATCCGTGATCGAGCGTTGGTCATGCATCAGATCTATGACCGGATGCTCTGTCGCACGGTCGAACTCTGAGGAGTTGGCATCCTCCAAATCGAGCGCGTTGCGGGCGAACTCGATGCACATGACCTGCATCCCAAGGCACAAGCCGAGATAGGGAACATTATTCTCGCGCGCATACCGAGCCGATAATATTTTGCCTTCCACACCGCGTGACCCAAACCCACCCGGCACCAGCACGGCATCGGCGCTTTTGACCACATCCCAACCCTTATCTTTTTCAAGGTCTGCTGAATGTACCCAACTGATGGACACTTCTACATCATTGGCAAGCGCGGCATGTTTCAGCGCTTCCCGTACAGACATGTACGCATCCTGCAATTCGACGTATTTGCCCACCAACGCCACATTAATCGTGGGTTTTTCTTTTTTGACGTCATCAACCAATTTCTGCCACGGGTGCATATCCGGCTTTTTCGAGGCTTTCAACCCGAGCTTGTCGAGCATCAGATCGCCCACACCGAGTTCTTCCAGCAATAGCGGAACTTCATACAGCACGCTGGCGGTTTTCATTGGGATGACTGCGTTCTTTTCCACATCACAGAACAAAGCGATCTTGTCACACAGCCCTTGGTCCACATCCTGATCGGCACGTGCAATGATGATATTGGGAGAGATGCCAATGGAACGCAAAGCCGCCACGGAATGTTGTGTGGGCTTTGTCTTGATCTCGCCAGTGGCTCCAATGGTCGGCAGCCAGGTGACATGGATGAAGAGACAATTTTCGCGGCCTACCTCGTTACGGAGTTGGCGTAACGCTTCGAGGAAAGGCTGACTTTCGATATCGCCCACCGTCCCGCCGACTTCGAGAATGACGATCTCTGCGCCGGTTTCTTTTTCCACCAACCCAATGCGGCGTTTGATCTCATTGGTGATATGCGGAATCACCTGAATCGTCCCACCCAAATAATCGCCGCGACGCTCCTTCGAGATGATCTCCGCATACACCTGCCCGGTTGTAAAATTGCTAACCCGGCTCAGGCGGATATCAATGAATCTTTCGTAGTGACCCAGGTCGAGGTCTGTTTCGGCGCCGTCATCCAACACATACACTTCGCCATGCTGATATGGCGACATCGTGCCCGGATCCACATTGATATACGGATCGAGCTTCTGCACAGCCACCTTGAAACCACGTTCCTTCAAGAGCAAACCGGTTGCCGCAGCCGTCACGCCCTTTCCAACCGAAGACACCACGCCGCCGGTAAAAAATAAATACTTTGTTGCCATACTACTTCTCCTTGGTATTCCTCTCCCACTCGAAGGGACGAGGGATGGTAAATAAACAAAAAGAATGGGGAGGGTGTTTAGCCCTCCCCATTCCGGGGTTGCCTTATCTGAGTGTCAGGGTTTGCCTGTGGTTCATCCGACCAACTTTAAGAGATCTTCGGCGGCGCGCCTCATTTCGAGGAACACCATGCCGAGTTTGGCTTCCTGACGTGCCATCGCGGTAAGAACGGCTTCCTCACCGATGGCGGTCAGCACAATGGAGCCCTTATCGCCTTTAATGTAGACCTGTTCCAGGCTGCCGCGACCCAACTCGCCTGAAATACGTTCACCCAGGCTGAGCATCGCCGCCGACATCGCAGAAACGCGGTCTTCTTCCACGCCCTGTTGCAGGGCAGAGGCCATGATCAACCCGTCCACCGAAACAACGGCGGAGGCTTCAATGTCTGGTGCGGCGGCTTGCATATTGCGAAGTCGTTCCACGATCTGGTCAGCGCGGGATGGTGCCATAACAAGGTCTCCTAAATGCGTAAACTATCTTGATTGAACGGCTAGAGTGTACCAGAAAAATGGGCAATCGAGAATTGCCTCCGCATTTCAATTCGTTTTCAGTCTGAAATAAAGCCGCAATTTGACCCTCCTTCACCTTCATGTTAAACTTACCGATTGCCATGCTCAAGTTTTTTTTGATTCTCACCCTGCTCTTTCAGGATGCGACCATCGCCATCACCTCTCCAGCCGCTGGAGAAACCCTGCGCGGGATGGTCGAGATTCAAGGCCGGATGGAAGCCCCGAACTTCACCTCCGCCGAGCTGGCCTTTACCTATTCGAACTCCGCCTCCGACCCCGCCGCGGCCTGGTTCACCCTCCAAACCTTTTCCCAGCCGACGGCCGGTCCCGTTCTCACCGCCTGGGACACAACAACCGTCACCGATGGCGATTATGCTCTGCGTCTAAGAGTCAATTTTCAGGATGGAACGTTTCAAGATATTCTCATCACCGACCTAAAGATTCGCAACGACCTACCCCTGCCCACCAATACGCCCACTGAAACCCCAACAGTCACTCCTACTCTACCCTCCTTTTCTCAATTCAACGCTACATTTGCCCCGCCTTCATCCCCTCAGGAGACATCCACCCCGATCAAAACCTTTCCAACCCCAACCCCTCAAACGACCAACCCCGCCACTTTGGCAGTGTCTTCCATCTTCAATATCTTCTGGCAAAGCGCTGCGGTGATCCTCATTATGTTTGCATTCTTTTCATTTATCCTTCGTTTCCGAAGAAATACATAACACCCGAATCTGACATCTGGAATCTACCCATGACAGACCCTTACCTCATCATCGGCCTTGGCAACCCGGGGCGTGAATATAAAGAGACCCGTCATAATTTTGGCTTCATGCTCATTGACCATCTCGCAGACCGTATTGGTGCGCGCGGCATGAAGGTGCAATCAAAAGCCATCGTCACATCCGGTTTGTTCGAGGAGACCAAACTCATCCTCGCCAAACCGCAGACGTACATGAATCTCTCCGGTCAATCGGTACAGGGACTTTTGCACTTCTACAAGATACCGCTTGAAAACCTCATCGTTGCCCACGATGACCTCGACCTGCCTTACGGCACGATCCGCATTCGTCCCACCGGCGGACCGGGCGGTCAGCGCGGCATGGCGAACACCATCGAATTGCTTGGCACCAAAGATTTTCCGCGCCTGCGCCTCGGCATTGGCCGTCCGCCCGGGCGCATGGATGCAAAGGATTATGTCCTGCAGAATTTCTCGAAGGATGAACTTAAACTCCTGCCCGAACTCCTCACCCGTGCTTCCGATGCTGCGCTTGAATTTGTCAAAAATGGATTGAACGCGGCGATGAATAAGTATAACGGCGACATTAGGGAATAAATTATCGTGAATAGTGAATGGGATAAGTTAGCCTATTCACCATTCACCATTCACTAAATTATGCAGCAACTTCTTGATCAACTTAAATCCCTGCCCTCATACCAGCGCCTGCTGAGCGACCTCTCCGCACGCAACCCGGTCAATGGACTGGGTTTGCCGCGTTCTGCCCGTTTGACTACCCTTGCCGCCCTCCATGCGGATGTGGATCAGCCCATCCTGCTCATCACAGACCGGGCGGACCATGCATTGGCAATGTTCGATGAACTTGGCTTTTGGGTTAAGTCGCCGCGCTATTTGTTTGCAGAGCCCAACCCGCTCTTCTATGAGGACGCCGCCTGGGGCGTGACCACCCGCCGCGAACGTTTGCAGACGTTGACCATACTTTCCACTTTCCACTTGCCATTTACAAAGAAACCCGAAACGCCGCCCATCATTGTTGCCTCTGTCCGCTCGTTGATGACACGCACCCTGCCGCGGCGGGATTTTCTCAAAGCGTGCAAAAAACTGTCAGCAAGCCAGACCAGCCAACCCGATGCCCTGATGCGTGAGTGGGCGCGGATCGGCTATCAGCGAGTCAACACTGTTCTCGAGCCGGGGCAATTCTCCGGGCGTGGCGGCATCCTCGATGTGTGGGCACCCACGGAATTGAATCCGGTTCGTTTGGATTTCTTTGGGGATGAGATCGAAACCATTCGCAGTTTTGACCCTGCAACGCAGCGCACGCTCGAAAAACTCGATTCGGTTCTCATCACACCATCGCGTGAATTTCTAGCCGACACAACAGACTCAGAAACACAAATCTCTGAATTTCATATCCCGTTGCTGCATCAACAGCCTGCTTCGTTGCTTGATTATCTTCCACAGAAGACTCTGGTGCTTTTGGATGATCTCAGTCTCATCGATGTAATGGCAAATGAAGTGGAAGAGCAGGCGGTCAAGTTTCGGCAGGAGAGCATCAAGGAAGGCACGCTGGCGGAGAGTTTCCCCGTGCCGTATGTGCCGTGGTCGGAGTTGAACGACGAGATCGGGGAATTTGTTCATTTGGAACTGGGTCATTCCACCGAGGCTGATGGTGGTAGTGACCTTGCTTCACACTTTGGTCACGATGAACGTTTCGGCGGCCGACTCAAACCGTTCATTGATTATCTTGCACCCATCGTTGAAAAAGGTGAACAGGTCTTTATCATTTCGCGCCAGGCACAACGCTTGCAGGAACTATGGAGTGAACACTACCCGAGTTCTGAACATTCAAATCTCGAATTTACCGAAGCCTCTCTCTCTGAAGGCTTTACCCTAACTCTTAACTCGGACACTCATCCCTCGTCCCTCGTTTCTCGTCTTCACTTAATCACTGATTCAGAAGTCTTCGGTTGGGAACGCCCACAGCCGCGCACACGTCAACGCCAGACCGCGGATACGCCCGAATCACTCTACGCAGACTTGCAAGCAGGGGATTACGTGGTACATGTCGATCATGGCATCGGGCGATTTGCGGGTCTCATCCAGCGACAGTTGGACGGGCATGAGCGAGAGTATCTCACCGTGGAGTATGAACGCGGCGACATTCTCTACGTCCCCGTCCATCAAGCGGATCGGCTCACTCGCTACGTCGGTGCGGATGGCGGCAAACCGACCTTGGACAACCTCGGCGGACAGGCTTGGGCTGAAACCAAGGCGCGGGTCAAAGAGGCCGTGCAAAAGGTCGCTGAAGATTTGCTTGACCTCTATGCGCGCAGACAGGTTGTGGAAGGCTATTCTTTTTCTGAAGATACGCAATGGCAGAAGGAACTCGAAGATAGTTTCCCCTATGTTGAGACTGATGACCAAAAGCGCGCCATCGTCGACATCAAACGTGACATGGAACGCGCCCGTCCGATGGATCGTTTGTTGTGCGGTGATGTAGGCTACGGCAAAACAGAGGTTGCGCTGCGTGCTGCCTTCAAAGCCGTGATGAGCGGCAAGCAGGTGGCTGTGCTCGTGCCGACGACAGTTCTGGCGCAGCAACACTTCGAGACGTTCTCGCAGCGTCTCGCGGCTTTCCCCGTCAAAGTGGAAATGCTCTCCCGCTTTCGCACTCCACGCGAGCAGACGGAGATTCTGCATCAACTTTCGGTGGGTGAAGTGGATATCATCATTGGCACGCATCGCCTCATTTCATCTGATGTCATGTTCAAGGATTTGGGCCTGGTGGTCATCGATGAAGAGCAGCGTTTCGGGGTGACACATAAGGAACATCTCAAGAAACTGCGTACCGAAGTGGATGTACTCACGCTCACGGCCACGCCGATTCCGCGCACGTTGTACATGGCGCTGACCGGTGTCCGCGACATTTCCAACCTCAACACGCCGCCGGAAGAGCGTCTGCCCATCATCACGCATGTTGGGCCGTACTCGCCGCGTTTGGTTCGTCAGGCTATTCTGCGCGAGTTGGAGCGCGGCGGGCAGATCTTCTTCGTCCACAATCGCGTGCAAACCATCGATGCAATGAAAGCACACATAGAGAAGCTTGTTCCCGAAGCAAGGATTGATATTGGGCATGGGCAGATGGCGGAGAATCAACTTTCAGCGGTCATGCATCGTTTCGGGAACCGCGAGATCGATATTCTTTTATCCACAACCATCATCGAATCCGGGCTGGATATTCCTAACGCCAATACACTTATCGTTGACCGTGCCGATACCTTTGGCTTGGCACAGCTCTATCAATTACGCGGGCGTGTGGGACGCGGAGCCATGCGGGCATATGCGTATTTCTTCCGGCACAATAAGATGTCGCCTACCCAGGAAGGGCAGCAAAGACTCGAAGTCATTGCAGAGAATACCCAGCTTGGGGCGGGCTATTCGATTGCCATGCGTGATCTTGAAATTCGCGGTGCGGGTGAGTTGCTTGGCACACGTCAGCATGGGTTCATTCAATCGGTGGGCTTCCATCTTTATACGAGGATGCTGGCAGACTCAGTGCGAAGATTAAGGCGCATCGCATCGGATGTGCTAAAAGTAGAAAGTGGAAAGTTGGATACGGCATTCTCCACCTTCAACCTGCCGCTTTCCATCCCTGTCAACGTAGACCTTCCTCTCGCAGTCGGCATTCCCGCAAATTACATCTCCGATCAGGATTTGCGTTTGCGGCTGTATCGCCGTATCGCCGACTTGCGTGATGAAACCGAACTGGACGCGCTCGGCTCTGAATTCCGCGACCGCTTTGGCCAACTGCCGGAGATGGTGCAAAATCTCTTCTATCAGATTCGAGTGAAACTGCGTGCCGAAAAGATTGGCTTGAGCTCGGTCGGGTGGGAAGCGGGGCAGATTCTGCTCAAGTATCCGCAGCCAGTTGAAGGCGCGGAGGCGAAGCGTCTGCCGGATCTGCCGAACGGTGTTAGAGGCGG
>DAOQPR010000132.1:0-7633 GCA_035333265.1 Anaerolineales bacterium | reverse complement strand
AGATTGCCCTTGGACGTGTACTCATAAGCATCTTCGGCATTCTTTTCGATCTCCAGCACAGGCTCCGCCACACCGGGCGAATACGCCAGACTCAGGTCTCTCTGTGTGTCCATCGGCTTGGTGGGCACGATCGCCACTTTGCCGGGCTTGCCTTTTAAACGATGGTATTCCAATGCATCTTCACGTGTGAATTTAGCCATACAGCCTCCAATAGTTTTGATAGCAAGTACCTTGCAGGAAACGAACATTAAGATTATCGCATGAGTTGACCTGCCGGAGTAGTTGCTTTTGTCACGAGTTTGGGCAACTGCGCTATTATTTTTTACCCCCATCTTTCCAAAAGTTCCTTTCTTTTTCTATCAGGAAAAACCCAGGCAGGCCTCTGCAACCCTTTGCACCTGGTCTTCCGTTAATTCCGGGTACAGCGGCAGGGAAAGGACTTCGTCCGCCGCCTGCTCGGACTTGGGCAGGCTTCCACGACCCAGGCCCAGGTTTGCATAGGCAGGCTGCAAATGGACCGGGACAGGATAATGCACGAGAGTCTGAATCCCTTGTGATCTCAGGGTTTCTCGAAGCGCATCCCGCCTGGGGTGGCGAACAACAAATTGATGGTAGACAGGCTCAATGTCCGCGGGTTGAGGCGGGAGGGTCAGGTCCGAATCAGAAAGCAGGTCAACGTACAGGCTGGCGAGATGTCTGCGGCGCTGATTCCATTCCTCCAAATGGCGCAGTTTGACGCGCAAAATACCGGCCTGCAATTCGTCGAGGCGGCTGTTGAGGCCTTTGACCTGGCTGATGTAACGTTCCTTCCAACCATATTGACGAAGCAGGTGAACCTTCTCTGCCAGTTGAGAATCATTTGTTACCACGGCTCCGCCATCACCAAACGCGCCGAGATTTTTGGTGGGATAAAAACTGAAGGCGGCAATCTGCCCCAGCGAACCAACCCGCTGACCTGCCACCGTTGCGCCATGTGCCTGCGAAGCATCTTCGATGACGAAAATATTTTTCGCGCGCGCGATCTCAAGGATGGAATTCATATCGGCCGGACAGCCATATAAATGCACAGGTATGATGGCACGAGTGTACGGCGTGATCGCCTCCGCAATTTGTTTGGGGTCAATCGTGTAACGCGTCAGATCGATATCCACCAGCACGGGCCGCGCGCCGGTCATCTCGATTGCGGCGATGGTGGCGACAGCGGTATGTGACGGTGCGATGACTTCATCGCCTGCGCCAACTCCACAAGCCATTAATGCAAGTTGCAGTGCATCGGTCCCAGAGGCGACTCCAACCGCATGGGCGGCATGGCAATAGTCGGCAAATTCTTTTTCAAAGGCCGCAACCTCTTCACCCAAAATATAGGAACCACCCGCCATGATTCGCGCCACGGCTTCATCCAATTCAGGGCGAAGCATCTCGGATTGTCTTTTGAGTTCAAAGGCAGGGATGATGTCCATTAAAGGTAATGCTCCTTGTGTTGATAATAATATTCGAGCATGTTTTTGATTCCATCGAGCAGCTTTACACACGGCTGCCAGCCTGTTTCATTTTTTATCAAATCGTAATTGCCATAATAATCGCCGATGTCGATGCGTTTGCGCCCAGCCGGGAAAGGCACGATCTCGTACGTTCCGCTTCCATGTATCTCGATCATCAAACGCGCGAGATTCAACAGGTTGATCGGTTCGCCGCCCAGGTTATATATTTTTCCGTGAGTCACAGGCTGCGAAACAACACGCAACATGGCATCCGCTACATCGTCCACATGATTGAAATCGCGGATCTGGCTTCCATCGCCAAAAATCTGGATCGGCTTTCCCTCCAGCAATTGCCGAAACCACCAACCGATGAAGGTCAGCCGGGCATCACGAATGCGCATCCGCGGGCCATACGTGTTCGTCATTCTCAACACACAGGTTGCCATGCCATGCACACGGTTATAAACAATGTGATACATCTCGCCCGCACGCTTGCTCACGCCGTTGTTATCGAGCGGGGTCAGCAAATGTTTCTCATCCACCGGTAAATAATTAGGTCGGCCATATACCTGGCGCGTCCCCGCAAAGACAATGCTGATCGCCGGGTTCGTCGTCCGGCACACTTCCAAAAGTTTCAACTGCCCCACTGCATTGACATTTAAATCCTTGAATGGGTCTTGCATACTGCCGATATGACTCATCTCCCCCGCCAGATTGAACAAATATCGTTGACCTTTGACCGCCTCCCTTAATTTACCTTCATCCAGGATATCCGCCTCCACCACCTTAACCTGCTGCCTGATCCCGTCCAGATTAAATGGATTCGCCCCTGATTCCGGGTCGGCGTTATCGTAAAGTGTTACGTCCGCGCCGAGGCCGAGAAGTTTGCGTGCAAGATTACTGCCAATAAATCCGAGTCCGCCTGTGATCAATACCTTCTGGTTTTTGTAGATGCTCTCAAAGTTCATTATGTTTTTTAAGGAGATGCTCTTTTCGAACGACCAGCATCCAATACAAACCAGCGAGTTGTTTCAAGGTATTTAGAATACGCCAGGGGACAAAGAATTGCGAAACGCCATATTTACGCGAGTAATGATTTACCGGTACTTCTGTGAAAACATACCCGGCATCTTCGATCTTTTTCACCAACTCAAGGCAGATCGCTCCGCTGATGCTTTTCAACTCAATTCGCTGAAGGATATCCCTTGGGATCAGGCGAAAATCGCAATCCACATCGTGAATACGAATGTTGAATAGAAACTTCACGAAGTAATGGTAAGCCCGCCCAATGAGCATTCGGGCAAACGAATCATTACGGGATAGTTTATATCCATTGACCAGTTGAGCGCCGTTAAACACCGCCTGCACCAGGTTAACAAGTTCCAAGGGGTTATATTGAGAATCGCCGTCAGTGTAAAAGACCCAATCCTTTGTCGCGGCGGAGAATCCGCTTTGCAGGGCGCCGCCGTATCCGCGATTTGTCTCATGAGTGATGACCCGCAATTCCGGGTATCTCGCCTGCATTTCCCCCAACATCTCCGCGGTGTAATCCGAACTACCATCGTTGACGACGATGATCTCGAAATCGTCCGTCACCTGGCGGCAGGCAATGCCTGCGGCGGCGACCATACTGGCAATCGTCCCGCCATCGTTGTAAGCGGGGAATACGGCGCTGATGCTTTTTATGCGACTACGATCCGGCTCCATTGAAGTGTTCATTTATCTTTTCTCGCAATTGCAAATACGCTCAACCCATACGGCAGGCCCAGGCTGGAAACAAAAGGCGCTTCCCATGAAAGAATGCGCCTGAAAATTTCGTTCACCCTGCTTACCGCCAGGTCCGACTCCTCTCCGCTGGGCGGAAGAAAACGTTCGCCCAGCCTTTTTAGCAAAGCCAGGGGAAACAAAACCATATTGGCATAGGAAAGGTGTTCAACCCGAAAGCCGCTTTGTTCCAATAAGGAACCCAGCAGTTTCTTTGTAAAACGCCGCCGGGTGTGGACGCGTTCATCGTGCCGTCCACGCAGCCAGTCGTACGCGGGAAGACGAATCAGTGCAACCCCGCCAGGAACTAACACGCGGAAGAATTCCCGCAATGCCTGTAATTCGTCGGCCACGCCGCGCTCGTATAAAACGTCAAAGCTGGTAACAAGGTCAAAGGAAGCAGGAGCAAGCGGCAGGTGCAGTATTGAGGCGCGGGCAAGGTTGGAGGCATGTCGTTTGCGGCTTAAGCTCACGGCTTCTTTGTATAGATCCACGCCGGTCACATTTCCATATTCCGCCAGATAGGTGGTCATGGCCGCACCCGTGCCGCAGCCTGCATCCAAAATCTTCAATCGTTGACTGGGGTGTATCCGGCTGTCTACTAAAGCTTTCGTAATAGCGGCCATGCCAAGGTACCACCAGTGCTGTTCCTCGGCATGGAACATGATCTCATATTCGCGTGGGTCCAAAATTCCTCATCAGGGAACCTGATAGGTTAGCATGATCGTGTTATCACAATCATATTTGTAGTGCAGGGCACCTCCCGGGTGGGCATGCGCCCAAGCCTCCAGTTCTTCGATGCGGCTTGGCGGAGCGATGATGGTCTCTCCGGAGATCGGGTTTAAGTTTTCGATTGGGTCGGGAAAATTATCCACGATCCGGCTTTCACTTAGGAAGTACGTTGAAGGATGTGTCCCGTGAATGAATTCGGCATCACTTAATAAGTAGACCTGCTGTTCACTACTAAGCTCGGCAAGCTCCTTGCCAAGATAGGAAGCAAACCGTCCGGCAAGGTTCTCTGCAAATTTACATTGACCTGCAAAGTCGGCATAATACGTCCACAAGTTAAATATCAATAAACTTGTAAGTACAGCCGAGACAGAGAATACATAGGCAGAACGCCGGGATTCCCAGTCCAGCCCAAATATTTTCAAGACATACTCCAAGCCTGTCGCAGCCATGATCATGGCTGCCGGAAGAGCCATTAACATTCGATAGGAGTCCGCTGATGGGGGTAGGGCAAATAAACCAATTGAAACCGTGGCCGCCCAAAAATAACCGTTTAATAATAAATAGCCCGGGTCTTTCAAGCGCCAAAGCGTGATTCCCAGCCCAGCCAAGAACATCACGGTGGAAATCATGCTCAACATGGGCGTCGATGAACCATAAAAATCCCTGGCTGGGTAATAGATCAAGGATAGAAATGTATGCAATACGCGCCCGGCAAGAAGTTCCACAGCACTCTGCCCGGTAACTTGCATGGTGGTTTCCAGCCAGCCAGATTGAAATGTACCATCCTTGCTTAATCGGTTAAAAAATTCATTCGGGTTATTAAAGATAAAAAAAGCCATGGGCAGGATCATGATCAAAAATCCGCCCCAAAATGCTCCGGCCTGTGCCAGTCTTTGCTTAAACCAGGGCCGATAGAACAGAAGCAAAATAAGCATATAAACCCAAACAAGTGCCGCCAGCACCTGGGCTGTCAGATATACCGAGAAATGAACAGCCAGAATGACACCGCCCAATGCCGTCCGCCAGGTCTGACGTTTTACCAGGCCGCTATAAAGTAAATAAATTTCCAACGGACCCAGCCAGGTGCCATGAATATATGCCACAGAGGCAATTCGGCTGAAATGCATATGAGAATGGGATGTGGCAATTAAAAAAGCCGCCACCAAGCCAATACGATGCCCGCCGATCGAGCGACCCAACAAATAAATGGCAGGAACCGCAAGGACCCCGCCAAGGGCAGGTAAAAATCGCAAGGCAAATGCATTAACACCGAAAACCTTAAGCGAAAAGTTGATCAACTGTAGATATAGCGATCCAAAGTTATCCCAAAGTGCAAAAGGATTCCTAAGCATGTCACGTATCGTCTGTTGAGCTGCCAGACCAACCGCCCCTTCATCGCCATCCAACACCCGAGGAATCTCCCCTAATCGGTAAAACCGAATTGCAAAGGCTAACAGGGTCACGAGCAAAACCGCCAAAATTTCATTGCGATTCTGCATAAACCAGTCTTTTACAGCAGGAAAATCAGTCAGGGGTATTGAGTGCTTAAATGCATATACGTAACAAATCGCGCCTATCAACCAGACCGTAATGACTGGAATGTAATTCACCCGGGAGTAAACTCGAAAGAAAAAAGTGGCCATCATTGCCAGGGCAGAAAATGATGTGCCTGCAAAGATCCAAAATACCCGCTCTTTGAAAATCGGCCATACTGATATTTTTTGCCAAAACAAGCTGGGCGGAATCATCTGACTGAGAACCAGAATTACCACTCCCATAATCGCAAGCCAGGTATACGGCGGCAAAACATCTACTTCCTGGATTTCCTTCGAAAACACCAGGAATTGACTGATGAGTAAAATATAAATCCCAACAAAACCAAAAAGGCGGCGAACCTTCGATACAGCTTCAGTAGCATTTACCTGTTGCTCTATCATCATATCTCCTAAATTTATTTGACAATGAGAACTGGATTATACCCAAACCTCAAAAACATTCCAGCCATCCATCCATTTGTTACGAAGGGTCAATGTTAACAAAACATAAAATTCATGTATAATTAAGAAAACGTTAGAAAACTTCCGCCGTCCCAAGCGGCCTATGCATGAAATTGACTGGAATCCCGCGCACGATCCTCCCCCGGTATTGGGAGTTATTTTGTGAAGTACGTTCAGGAAAAAATTTGACATCTCACCTGGCTTCACCATAATGTAGTGCCAAACGCGACATAACATTGCCGCGTTCCTTGACCTATCCCAGAAACGCCTCTTTAATGTAGCCGGGCCTGGTCACCCACTCCAGACAGTTTCACAGCCGAGGCCGATTCGTCGGAAGTCTCGGCTGTGTGTGTTTAATAATGAAAAAGATAACCGCTCTGGAAGTGCAACGTAAGAACCCCAACCGGGTGAACATTCATCTCGACGGGGAGTTCGCCTTCGGGCTGGCACGCATCACAGCCGCATGGCTCAAGGTAGGTGACACGCTCAGCGAAGAGAAGATCGCCAGCCTGCAAGCCGAGGACATGCGCGAACGGGCGCTTCAACAGGCCCTGCTCTTTCTCAGCTACCGCGCCCGTTCTGAAAAGGAAATACGGCAGAACCTGAAAAAGCATGAATACTCCGAAGACGCCATCGAACATACGATGAGCCGCCTCCGCGAGAACAGGCTCGCCAATGACAATGAATTTGCCCAAACGTGGGTGGAAAATCGTAACACATTCCGCCCCCGCTCCCGCCGCGCATTGACGATGGAACTTCGTCAAAAAGGGCTCGACGAGGAAACGGTCAAACAAGCCGTTGCCAATGTCGATGAAAACGCCCTCGCCTACGAAACCGCCCAAAAACGGGCGCCCAGATTCAAAGACCTGGAGTGGAATGAGTTTCGCAAAAAACTCTCCGACCATCTCGCCAGGCGCGGCTTTCCCTACTCTATTGTTACATCCGTCGTCACCAGACTCTGGAACGAGATGCACAAAGAGCAGACAAAATACGAAGATGAGGAACTGTCATGAATCTAATCATTCTATTGATAGATGTACTCGCGCTAATCATCGGCGTTGCAGCCGGTTATTTATTCCATCGCTACCAGGTGGAACGCGCCACCAAAGCAAAGCAGGACCGTGCCGACGATATCGTCAAAGCTGCACAGACCCAGGCCAATATGATCGTAAAAGGCGCACAGGATAACGCCACCAAGATCATTCAAGCTGCCGAAAGCGAGATCAAGGAACGCCGCGTCGAATTGAATCGCGATACCGAACGCCTCGAAAAACGCCGCTCCGAAGTCGACAGCCGCTTTGATAAGATCGAGCAGCGCGAACAGAATCTCAACCGCCGTCAATCCCAAATCGACAAGCGCCACAACGAAGCCGAAAAACTCTTCGAAGAACAGATGAAAAAGCTCGAAGAGATCGCCCAGATGACACAAGACGAAGCCCGCAAAGACCTCTTCGCTGCCGTCGAAAAAGAAGCCCGCGGCGACATGGCACGCATCATCCGCCAGATCGAAGCCGAAGCCCGGGAAGAAGGCGAGAAACGCGCCCGCAAACTCATCGCCGACGCCATTCAACGTGTGGCATCTGAACATGTCGCCGAAGTCACCCGCGCCGTTGTCACACTGCCCAGCGAAGAAATGAAGGGCCGCATCGTGGGCCGTAA
>DAOQPR010000131.1:2647-7635 GCA_035333265.1 Anaerolineales bacterium | reverse complement strand
GGTATAAGTCGAAAAAAATCCTCCGAGAACACTCGGAGGATTTTTTTTGTTTATTGCACCACAATGCCTGCGTTCAAGGGGCAAAACCAATTATTTCCTTTGGCAATTGTCCAGGTGGTGGCATATGTCCCTGACTCGGCAGGGGCCTGCATTTCTGCGATCAGATCCACCGTGTCTCCTGGTTGGACGGATATTGGAAAATCGTAAAGAGACTGACGATAGATCCGGTCTCCATCTGAATAGCGAAAATCCAGATTATCGGAGTCCCATTCGGCCCGACCGACATTTGCCACCGTCCAACGAACATTGAAGATCGCAGTAGCTGAGACGGTGCTATTCAACGGCGGGTCCACGGCAAGAACCTGGCATTCATATTCCCTGCCGGAACTGCCTGCAGGAATTCGCGTTGGCGGCGGTGTGTTTGTAAAGAAGAGGAATACGAAGGTTGGGGTTTCGGTTGGGGTGACAGATGGGGTTCGGGTGGGAGAGGCCGTTGGGGTCGCGGTGGGAGGCGCTTTGATCGCCGTCTGCGTACCGGCTACGATCGCCGTTTGAACGATTGCGGTAAGCGGGGCGTTAACATCAAAGGTTGGGATGGGCGCAGATGCAGGGCCAAGCGTGGGTACGCAGGCCAGCATGATGACCGTGATCGCAAACAGGAGGGGGATTCTGGATCTACGCCGGATCATAATTCAACACCTTATTTAACATTGATGGCAATGTAGCCATTGCACATGGGGCCGTCCACCAAAAAGGTCATGACATAGTATCCCTTTTTGTCCGGGGCTTTGCCGTCGAGGACGATCTCGTAGGATTGGCCGGGTTGCAGGGCCTTGGGAATCTCGACCCGATTGGGGCTGGCCACATCGGTGCCACCCACAAATTTAAAGTCGACGCCCTTGGGCCAGATGCGCGTGCCAGTGTTCGTCACCGTAAATTTGACATCAAATTCCTGATTTTTATTAAAGGTTTCATTGTCTCTCGGTTTCTTCTTGTAGACCGAGCAGGTGTATTTCAAGGGAACAGGGGTGGAGGTTGGTGTGGTCAACACAATGGTTGGGAAGGCAGTGGCAGTTTGTAGAAGAGCGACGCTCTTATCGGCAGGTTCTTCGGTGGGCTGGCTTTGTGCTGCGACGGTCAGTTCAACCGACCTTTCGATACGTTCGTTGACTTCCATCGTCCCGGCGACTGCTGTGTTGACCTGAGCCTGCACATCTGCGGTGGGTTGTTGTGAAGAAGGCGCACATGCGGCAAGCAAGGCGGCCAGTGAGATCAGTAGTAGAAGCTTTTTGAGCATGGAGGTTCTCCTTTATTGAATAGGCCTGACGGGATTTCCCGTCAGGCCCAAGTATATCTCAGTCCCCGCGCATCTGCTTTTGGCTTATTCGCTCGATTCGCCGGAGCCGATGCCCAGTGGCTTCCACTTGCTCTCGTCTTTTAAGCGGTGTTGGATGCCGTCGCGATTGTGGAGCTCGTCAAAACCTTCAGGTTTGATGAACATCTGGTCGCCGTCGAGTAGACCGGTGAGTCCAGATTGGCCTGGTTCAGGGCGTTTAAGCCCTTTATATTTCGCTGCATCTGACGGGATGTAATCTGTCGGCTCTTCGTAGGTGGTAATGTAGCCCTCGTAGTTGCGGAGCAATACTTTGTGATCGGACATGCTTAGCAGGTAGTTCGGCGCTAGCGGAATCTTACCTCCTCCTCCGGGCGCATCCACAATGAACTGCGGAACGGCATAACCGGAGGTATGTCCACGTAGCCCTTCCATAATCTCGATACCTTTTGCCACTGGCGTGCGGAAGTGACCTGCACCTTCGACGAGGTCGCACTGATAGAGATAGTATGGACGCACACGAATGCGGACGAGGTCTTGCACCAACTGGCGTTGAATGTGAACGTTATCGTTCACGCCTGCCAGCAGCACAGACTGATTTCCAACCGGGATTCCTGCACGGGTAAGGCGATCTGTCGCTTCGGCAAGTTCCTTGCTGATCTCATTCGAGTGGTTGACGTGAATATTCATCCATAGCGGGTGATATTTGGCCAGCATATCGCACAATTCCTGTGTGACGCGCATCGGCATGAAGACCGGCACACGCGACCCAATGCGGATGATCTCGATATGCGGGATCTCACGCAGGCGCGAGAGCAATTCTTCAAGGACTTTCGGCGCCAGCACCAGCGGATCGCCGCCAGAGAGCAGCACGTCACGGACTTGCGGCGTGCGTTTGAGATACTCGATCTGCATCTCGAACTCTTCGCGTTTGAAGGTTTGCCCCGGGTCGCCGACGATGCGGGAGCGGGTGCAGTAACGGCAGTACGAGGCGCACTGAGTCGTTACGAGCATGAGCACTCTGTCAGGATACCGGTGAACCAGCCCTGGCACGGGTGAGTGGCGGTCTTCGGCAAGCGAATCTTCCATCATGGCGGTGAAGGCTTGCATCTCCTCTGCCCGTGGAATGATCTGCAAACGAGTCGGGTCATTGGGGTCTTCGGGGTCGATCAACGAGATGAAGTAGGGGGTCACATCCACACGGAATAGACCCTGGGTTTGAAGCGCTTTACGTTCGCTGTCAGTGAGTGGGAGTACCTTCTCAATATCTTCCACAGAATTGAGGCGGTTGGAAAGCTGCCAGCGCCAGTCGTTCCACTTTTCGTCGGGAACGTCGGCATAGATCTTGGCACGTTTGGAAACAAACTCGGTTTTCATGGTTCCTCCAATAATTTTTAATAGATCGGTTATCGACAGTAAAAGGCAGCCGCTCACGCTGGAGGGTCGTGGTCAGGAAGGTAAAAGCCTGTAATACCCATACCGGGCACTTTCTTTGGCATGATGGCATTTTACGGGCAAACAAAATAGGGGTCAATGCCGATAGTTTTAAACGGTACAATTGCAAAATCAAGGAGAGTTGATATGACTGAAGAAGGCACCCATGGCTATTGGGGCGACCTGCATCGCCCAGACCTTTCTCCCGAGCAGACCGATTTCAGCATTTTGGGAATCCCATTTGATGGGCTTGCCAGCGCACGCAAGGGAGCGGCTCAGGCTCCCGAACGCCTGCGCTATTGGTCCAGGCATCTCACTCCCTTTAGCGAAGACCGCACTCGTCTGAAAGATATGACCATCTGCGATCTGGGGGATATTCAGATCACCAATCCGGAAACCGATTTTGTAACTGTGCGCCAACGAGTGGCTTCCCTGCCCAACATCCCGATCACCCTGGGCGGCGATCACTCTGTAAGCATCCCGGTCTTGCAGGCTCAACGTGAGCGTTACAAAGACCAACGCCTCGGCGTGTTATGGATCGATGCTCATCCTGACCTGTGTGATTTTTTCGATGGCTCGCGTATCTCCCATGCCAATACCATGCGCCGTGCATTGGATTTTGGTATTGAAGCCCATGATGTCTGCATGGTCGGTTTACGTTCGTGGGAGGATCAGGAAATCGATTTGATCGAGAACGGCGGGATTCATGTTTATACCGCCGCCAGTGTGGCCGAGCGTGGAATCCGAAATGTGTCAGACAGTGTCTATAACATTCTCAACGACTGCGATGCAATTCACATCTCTCTTGATATTGACTGCCTCGACCCTTCCTACGCACCGGGCACCGGCATCCCCGAGTTCGGCGGACTGACCTCGCGTGATGTGTTGACGCTCATTAAAGGCACCCAGGACTTGCCATTGGTCGGGCTGGATGTGGTCGAAATTGCCCCGCCACTCGATCCATCAGAAGCCACGGTCTTTGCGGGTTTGAAGATCATCATGGAATTTATCGCAGTGATTGCGAGAAAGAAACAAAGGCAAGTTTGACATGGCGATTCAACTCGACAAACTGGAAGTAACTCAGAACCCGGCAGAAAATCGTTTTGAAGCCTGGATCGATGGTCAACTTGCCAAGCTCGATTACATGGAAGAAGGCGAGACCATTGTCATGACCCATGTCGGCGTGCCATACGAATTTCGCGGGTGTGGCGTGGCAGGCAAGATCACACAAGTTGGGCTGGAATATGCAAAAGCAAAATCCCTGCGGGTGATTCCGATGTGTTCCTATGTGGCTGCATATATCCGGCGGAATCCACAATACGCCGAGTTGACCCGCCATAAATAATATGAACAATAAAATCATTTTTCGCCGTGCTGTGCAGGCTGACCTATCTGCCATTGTTCACATGCTGGCCGATGATGAGTTGGGAAGTCAGCGAGAGCGGGACGAGTTACCCCTGTTTAAAAATTATATCGAGGCTTTTGAAAAGATCGATGCAGACAAGAACCATGAATTGATCGTGGCAGAGATGCATGGCGAAGTGATTGGTACACTTCACCTTATCTTTCTTCCTTCCATTAGTTATATGGGCGGTACACGTTCTCAGGTCGAGTCGGTGCGGGTCGATTCAAAATATCGAAGCCAGGGAATTGGCGCCCAGATGATGGCCTATGCGATCGAACGTGCAAAAGAACATGGCGCACATGTCATGCAGCTTACCTCTCATATGACCCGCAAAGATGCACATCGTTTTTATGAAAAACTCGGTTTCCAAAAGGCTCATGTCGGCATGAAATTGAATCTGAAATAAATAAAGTCCCCGGTAACTGCCGGGGACTTTTGATAAAAAGAATCTCCTATTCTTGCATCTGAACTTCTGTTTGATGTCTTATGTCCTGTGCCAGCAGGTCGAGCACAACCCTGGCCGCAAATAGGACAGCCTCAGCAACCAGCGGTGAAAGTTGGTCGCTGAAATCATGAATGCATTCTGTGGCGATGCCCACCACCTCCACAGTTTCAGGCAATTGTGCGCCCAATGTACGTCCCATCTCAATCGCATTTTGCAGCGACGTATCATGCGCGCTCGTAGTGTGATAGGCAGAGTAATTGGGTATGTCGCTTAGGTTCAGGATCAGAATGGAGCCGGGCTGGTCATTCTCGCTCATGACAAAAGAGTCCACCAGGATCGCGCGCTGATACCCGATGAGATGCTCCATTAAT
>DAOQPR010000131.1:0-2547 GCA_035333265.1 Anaerolineales bacterium | reverse complement strand
GACAAAAGAGTCCACCAGGATCGCGCGCTGATACCCGATGAGATGCTCCATTAATGCAAGCCCGCCAAGCGAAAGGCAGATCACATCCACATCTCCCTGAGATGAGGGTGTCTGTTTCTTAATCTCCTCGACAACCTTCCATCCAACACCATCATCGCCAAGGATGGGATTCCCGAGTCCCACGATTAATGTTTTCATAATTGAATCCTTATCCATTGATAGAAGCGCCTCATTCTTAGCCGACAGTTGATCCTGCATTCAGGAGCGTTTCAACACCTCAAGCGGATTCCCATCCACATCCCGGATGGTGATCTCCAACGGCATTTGCCCAGGCAGGGAATGGGTGGCACAGCCAAAGCACGGGTCGTAGGCGCGGAAGGCCATCTCCACCATGTTGAGCAGGCCTTCATTCACAACCCCGTCTTTGATCAAACTTCGTGCAGCCTTGTTTGTAGACATTTGAATGGGCGCATAATTATTGGTCGTGCCCACGATGAGATTCGCTTTGGTCACAAGGCCCCGGTCATCGGTCCAGTAATGATGCGTGAGAGTCCCGCGCGGCGCTTCAACGATGCCGATACCTTCCGTTGGAGTCTGGATCGGTTTGGTATGTACATTCGGTGAGGTAATTTCCGGGTCGGTGACCAGCTCCACCCAGCGTTCTGCCGCGTAGAGCAGTTCGATCAGGCGTGCCCAATGCGTGGCGAGGCGTTGATGTACCGGCTTGCCGCCCAGTGTTGAATAGAATTTTTCGTATTGCTCCTGTGCAAGCGGAGTTGCCATGCCATCCGCTGCGTTGAGACGGGAAAGCGGTGTGGCCGTGTAAATGCCTGAATCTTCACCATCTACAAAACCCTTCCAGCCGATATTCTTGAGGTATGGGAATTTGAGATACGTCCATGGCTCAACGTGTTCGGAAATATGATTCATATATTCGTGCGGAGCATATTTGCAGAACTCTTTACCGTTCGGGTCGACCACACGCACCCTGCCATCATAAAAATTGCTTTTGTTATTTTCATCCACCAGTCCCATCGAATAGGTACGATGGGTGTAGATATCGCCGAGAATTAGGTCAACGTAGGCTTTATTGCCAAGCACAATGTCATTGAATATCTTCAGGCTGAATTGGGCGAACTCGACTGCCCAACGACCCATCTCTTCGATCTCCTTGCGCTGCTCTTCGGTGATGCCCTTGGTCATACCGCCGGGAATGGACGAACACGGATGTACCTTGCGCCCGCCGATCACCTCCACTACAGTATGACCGTATTTGCGCATTTGAATGACCTTGCCGCCGATCTCCAGGCCCACTTTGTGGATGACGCCAAGGATGTTGCGTTCAGCAACGGGTGCATCGGGTCCCATTACAAAGTCGGGTCCGCCGAGGGCGTAAAAATGTGTGGTGTGATCGGTGCAATAGAATGCCATGTAGAGCAATTCGCGCAGGAGTTTTGCTGTGCGCGGCGGGTCAACCTGATAGACCATGTCTGCGGCTTTGGATGCTGCCATGTGATGTGCCTCCGGGCATACGCCGCAGATGCGGTTGGTCAATAGCGGCATTTCTTCAATGGGACGCCCAACGACAAGTCGCTCAAATCCGCGCAGTTCGGGAATTTGAAAATATGAGTTGGCGACGTTGCCTTTATCGTCAAGGAAGATCTCGATCTTGCCGTGCCCTTCCAGGCGCGTGATGGGGTCAATGGATATTCGCTGGGTCATGGGAACTCCTTTGAAATGCAGAAGTCAGAATGATGAGTGATGAATGAAACGACCATCGCTCTTTTTATTCATCATTCCACACTCGTCATTTATCAAGCGATGCCGCGTCGTCATGCAATTCTTTGACAAGGTGTGCCCGCGATTCGACCTCCTCCATTTTCAGGGAGGCGTATTGCGAGGCTTCTTTCATCAACTTCTCCACAAGATCGGCAGGCAGCTTCTTCAGGTCGTCATGGGTATAGCCCTTTTGTTTGAGAAATTCTTCGATCAGGGCCTTTTCCAACATTGCTTTTGGGTCTTCGATGGTTTCAGTGTCTTGAAGCGGTTCGCTTGTCATGTCAACCTTCTTTCTTCTTTCGTCGCCTACTTTCCACTCCACGCTTCCCGGTTTGCCTTAAGTAGTGATCCGGCCAGATTAAAGCGATAGATCTGCCCGACTGGATCCGGGATGCCATCCAAAATCCTTTCGATTTCCTCCGGCTCCTTCGCATCGATAACCGAGGAGAAGGCGGAAATCAACCGTGCGCCATAATCCAGCACGCCTTCTGCGGGACCATAACAGCCGATACACTGCGCTCCCGCGTTCGGACACCGCGCGTTGCATCCGCTGCGGGTGGCTGGACCGTTGCAGGGAATCCCCTGCTCGAGCAGGCACAGGTGCGGGTCGACCGGTGCAATATCCTGAATGCGGTTGAATTGCCTGATGGATTTTACATTTCGCGCACGCAGACATTCATCGCAGACAGTTGAATCGCCTGCGCCAATGACCGATCCTTTTTGCGGTAGTTTCGCCTCCCCTTTCACCACTTTGATGACAAGATCGAT
>DAOQPR010000130.1:0-7648 GCA_035333265.1 Anaerolineales bacterium | reverse complement strand
GTGACCCAAACATGTTTTCAAGACATGCGCCTTCAGCCGCTCGGCCATCCCTCCAGTGCCCATTATTTTAGGCGGGTGCGATTTTACCATAAGGAGGACAAGAAATGAGATACGAGTCACAAGGGCTACAGCAACCCTCATGACTCGTAACTTGTTCCTTATCTTTTGTATCTTAACTTTTAAATCACACCCAGCTTCTTTCCCACACTCTTGAACGCCTCCAACCCTTTATCGAGGTCATCCTTCGCATGGGCAGCAGAGATCATCACGCGGATGCGCGCCTTGCCCTGCGGAACAGTAGGATACCCAATAGACATTGCGAATACGCCCACTTCGAACAGTTCACGGCTGAACTGTTGGGCCAACGGCGCTTCGCCAAGCATGACCGGAGTAATGGGGGTCTCGCTCACCCCCGTATTGAATCCAAGATTCTTCATCTCAGCCTTGAAGTACCTGGCATTCTCCCAAAGCTTATCCACAAGCTGGGTTGAATCTTCCAGCAGGTCAACGGCTGCCAAACATGCCGCAGCATCTGGAACAGTGACCGCAGATGAAAACAGGAAGGGACGCCCACGCTGGCGCAGCCATTCAATGATGACCGATTTGCCTGCCACGATTCCACCCACTACGCCAAACGCCTTCGACATTGTACCGATCTCCACATCCACCTTACCATGCAAGCCAAAGTGGTCGACAATACCGCGCCCGCCCTTGCCAAGCACGCCTTCCCCGTGCGCATCATCAACCATCAACAGGATGTCATATTTCTTTGCCACTTCATAAATATCAGGCAGGGGCGCGATATCACCATCCATACTGAAGACCCCATCCGTGATGATGAGCGCCCGGCGAAAATTGCTCAGGTTTGCTTGAATCTGCTCTTCAAGCGATTTCACATCGTTATGTTCATAGGCAATGATCTTCGCGCCGGAGAGTCGGCATCCATCGATGATGGAAGCGTGATTCAAGCGGTCGGAAAAAATAACATCTTCCTTCCCAACCAATGCAGGTACAGTGGCAAGATTTGCCGTGAAGCCGCTCTGGAACGTGATGGCCGCTTCCACACCTTTGAATTGTGCAAGGCGTTTTTCCAATTCCACGTGCAGGTTCATCGTTCCGGCAATGGAACGCACCGCAGCCGGGCCAACACCCATTTCATCGGTCGCCTTCTTTGCGGCAGCCACCAACGTGGGATGATTAGCCAATCCCAAATAATTGTTCGAGCAGAAGTTCAAGACCTTCCTGCCGTCCACCATCAGCCAGGCACCTTGTGGCGAACCAATCGTGCGGATGTTGTTGTACAGCCCTTGTGATTTAAGCGAGTCAATCTCTTGCTGGATCCAGTCTGTCTTCGACATGTTTGTCTCCTTGTGAATTTATTATATTCATTTCCCGCCAGATGGATGTCATCAACTGCCTATGAAATGCGCATCTTCTCCGCGCCAGTAATAAATGCGAAGATTGACGCCGATCAAAGTTTCAACGAGTGTAATGCCAAGCGGCTCGACCTCGTAGGAGGTGTAATAGGTCCCGCTGCCGTCGGGTGCGGTGGCGCAACCATAAAACAAATGTCCACATTGCATCCATACAGGCAATAGCAGAAACGCCACGGCACAAATCAATGCCAGCTTTTTGCCCTTACTCACGGATATTCACCTCCGCCAACAGGCCTAACTCCGTCATAGCCGCCAGAACATTTTCGATGGCTCCGCTGTTGATGACCACTGCAGTGGGACTTAACATCTCTCCGAGGAATTTTCCTGCCTTCGACTTTCGCATCTCTTCCATAATCTCGGGCCTGCTGACTCGTAGCACAAGCAGACTCTCCACCCGGGCCTCTGCGCCGTTCGCATCCCAGCGCTTGAGCGCCTTGACCATTGCAGGCGGAACGGCTTCTTTCGTATATTTAACCAGCATGGCTAGCAGTTGCTCTGCTTTTAATCCCTGCTCGGTGGCGCGTCTTAAAGACTCGGCAGTAACGCGATAGAAATACTCATCGCCTTTGGGCTCATCCCATTCACAGAATCGTGCCAATTGATAACGCACCGTGCGCGAGAAGTGGCGTGAAACCGTGATCTTGCCATTGGAGGATACAATCATCTTTCCTTTTTCGTCTTTCTTTTCAGGTAAAGAAGAAAGGATAAAAAAGGCTGTTGGTTCTTTCCCTTGCTCTGGTGCGGCGAGATGCACTTTACCAAGCATGTGCAGGGTTTGGATCACGTATTTGATGAGGGCACCATCAACGGCATCCCAATAGGCGAAGCCGCGCATGAATTGACCGTCAGAGGTGCGTTTGATGAACCATGAATCATAGTCGCCAGCAGGACGTTGATAGTCGGGAAATTTTTCTTTGATGGCTTTTACAAAGGATGGCAAGCTCCACCATTTTCCCTGCGGAATATCGTTGATGAGGTTCATCAAAAATTCACGTGTTACTTGCGGCTGGTTTTTCCATTCGCCTTCGCAAAGAATGGTGGGTATGAGTCTTAATTCATCGAAGGTCGTAGAATTCAGCCATGCCTTGTAAAGCATGGCCAACGCTTCAGGGCGGGAAGCCTCTAAAAATTTCTTTACTGCATCCGGGAGTAGACCGTCATTTCTGATAATGCCTGCGGTTGTCAGCAGTGTGGGTAGTTCTTGCTTGAAAAGAGCTTTGCTTTCATGCCCAATGCGCATGGCTGCAAGATAGGTGGTGGCATCATCCAATATAAAATCAGTGCCCGGGATCTCATACGATTTTTCTATGGGCGTGGCTGGCCGACCCAACGGTTCAGATTTTTGAGAACTCTTTTCACCGGGTGCTTCGATCATAACCTCGTTGATGATCTCGAGCAGATCGTCTGGAATGTAGGCGAATTCTTGCGGGCCTTTCTCGGTTTCGAAGATGGCTTTGGCCAGCAGGGCGCGATAGAAAAGCGGCTCGGATGTAGATGCGGGTTTGAGATGCGGTCGTTCACGATCGCGTTTGCCTGGCCCCATTTCACGAATATCTCCGTATTTGCGGGCGAAGACGGCCCACTCGATGCGGCCTTCTACGTCGATCAGGAGATTCAATGCCGAGCGGGCTTCGGCGGGGAGAATGTCCAGGGTTTCAGAGACAGCTTCCAGGTCCAGCAGGGAGGCGCATAATTCTTCGAGTGCGGCATCAAAGTCGTTGGCTTCCAATTCCAATCCCCAAAATTCGGCAATGATGCGAAGATGTCCAATATCTGTTTTGTGCAGGCTTTGCTCAAGGGTGGGCATGGCCGGATTCTAACATCACTACGTAGCGATTTTGGAATTCAGGGTTTTATCAGTCAAAGGAGATCAACCATGACTTTAGTATTTTCGATTTTGCGGATTCTTCACATTGTAACGGGCATTCTTTGGGCTGGCGGCGCCCTGGCGTTGACTTTATTTGTTGCGCCGACCATGAGTGCCACCGGGGAGGCAGGCAAACAGTTTGCTGGTCATCTGATAACGAAGACGCGTTTTAGCCTGTACATGATGGTTACGGGGTTGAGTACGGTCTTGGCGGGTTCGGTCTTATACGGAATCGATTCAAACTGGTTCCAATCTGCATGGATGATGACTGGCATGGGTATTGGCTTTGGCATTGGGGCAGTGGCTGGTATTGCGGCGTTTATCTTTGGAATCATGCTTGGCAATGCAAATAGTGCATTGGCTGCCTTGGGCGCGCAGATTCAAGGGAAACCCACTGCAGAACAAATGACTGCCTTGCAAGGACTTTTGAAACGACAAGCGCTGACGTCGCAGATGAATATGATCTTTATGTTCATCGCCATTGTCATGATGGCTTTGGCGCGTCTATTGGGTTGAATCGGATGTGATTTTTTTATAATCCACAGCGGCTGATTTTCAGCCGCTGTTTTTGTTTATCCGTGTACTACTTTAATTGCCTGAGGCAAAATTTCGAAAGTCGCTTTTTTCAGGTTGCTGCCAAAACTGGTGAAGATTTCCCCGTCAGCATGGATATAAAGCGGAATATCCGAGGTGAGCGAAAGTTTTTTACATTCACCCATGCGAATCTCTTTGAAACGCATATGAGTGCCATTCATAAATTCAGGAACAAGTCGAAACATCTTTGCACGCGAAACCTTTTTAACTCCGACAATGCTCAAGATACCGTCGTTGTTCTTTGCCTCTGGGGCAAGCATGAAACCACCGCCTTCACGCGGGCCGTTGCAAAGAGTGAGCATAAGCAATTGGTCTTCCCAGTTGCCGCTATCTGCCTCGGCTTTGATCCGGGCAGGGTTGTGATTCAAAATGATGGTTTGAATGACTGCGGTGAGATACATCAAAAAGCCTTTAACAATCGGCAATTTGTGCGAACGAATGGTGACGACAGCATCAAAGCCAATGCCAAGGGTGTTATCGAAATATTCCCGTCTTCCATGTTCATCGGTCATCAAGCCGATATCCACACCCCTTACAGTTTCGGCGCGCAGGGTATGAGCCAGTGCCTGGGCTGACTTTTGTGTAACGCCAATGGAATAGGCGAAGTCGTTGCCTGAGCCAATGGGAACAACCCCCAACACGGGTCGTTTCTCCGCCGGAACCTGCATCAGCCCATTGACCACTTCATGGACCGTGCCATCTCCACCCATGGCAACCACCAGGTCATATCCTTCTTCGGCAGCTTGTTTGGCAAGCTCAATGGCATGGGTTGGATATACTGTGCCGCTCCAGGTAAGCTCGCCCTTAAATTCCTGGGCAATGGGGCGCAGGTCATTGGCGGTTTTCCAGGCACGTCCCATATCGGCCATGGGGTTGAGGATCAGTTTTACCTTACGCGGCTGGAAGGTCGGGCTTATTGAAACCATGATACGGCTCCTGGAAAGAATTTGTATGCTGATATAACCCCCAGAGCGCGTTTTGGTTTGCTGGTTAGGAAATTGAACTTCGGATTTGGATCGGGTTGAGCTTGCCTGTTATTCCCTTGGCAATGGAAAACTTTCCGCGATTATATTTTTTTGCATGATACAGCGCTGAATCGGCGGCGCGTAACATGTCGCTGGGGTTGTTGGCATGAACAGGATATACCGCTATACCAGCTGTGATGCCAAGTTTCATTTCCTTGCCTTGTGGGAAGGGAAAGTGATATTCATCCATAAGATCGATCACTTTTTGAGTGACCAATTGAGCTGCAACCAGATCAGTATTACGCATGACAAGGGTAAGCTCATCGCCGCCATACCGTGCAAGAAAATCTGTCCCACGCATCTTTTGAGCCAGAAAATTAAAGAGGGAATACAACAATTCATCGCCCACGTTATGGCCGAAGGTATCGTTGACGGCTTTAAATCCGTCCATATCCATCATGACCACCGAGAAAGAGGTGTTTGTCTGTTGGGCGATGCGCCATTCCTCTTGTAAGCGTTCATCCAATGCCCGGCGATTGGGCAGGCCTGTAACACTATCTGTGTTCGCCATTTGGGTGACTCGTCTGTACAGACTGGCATTAAATATAGCCACAGCAGCCTGATCAGCCAGCAGACTCATCAGCCGTAGTTCTGACCGAGTGAATCGCCCGGGAGTGCTTCGCGAAAGGTTCATCACTCCCAGGATATCATCCTTGAATTTGAGAGGGATACCCACTATGGATCCTACCCATTTTTCTTTTACACCTGCATAGAGCGGATGTTTCTCAATATCTTCAACAATGATCTGCCTCCCGGTTTGAATGACTGATTGGGTTAAGCCGTTCTTTCTTGGAATGGCAACTGGTTTATTGCGTTCTCCATTGGCATTGAGGGACGCGCCAAATTCCAATACCCCGCGTTCAAATAGAAAGATGTGGGCAGCTCGCGCATTTTTAAGCAGGCCCATGGCTTCGGTCACCACTGCATCCAGCACTTTTTGCAGGTCAAGGCTTGAAGTCAGATTCAAACTGATGCGTTTAAGAGCATCCAATTCATCGGCCTGATGTTTGACCGTGGTCATCAGGGAGTGTTTGGAAACCACCTCCTGAGTGATGGTGGTGATCCCATTTCCCTGTCCAGCTGGGTCGGAGGGTGCTGAACGTTCGGCAGCTTCTATTAGAACCTGAATCAGTTTCAGGATTGCTTTTTTCTCGTCTGGGGAGATGTTGTTGTCTTGTGAAATGATTTCCCACGCACGCGAATAAACAGTACCGGGTTTTAGATGGTTATCACTCATTTTCTTGCAATTTTTTCACAATCATGTAGATACCTCAAGGCATCTTTTGTACTATTATACACTTTCTATCCGATTTACGATGAGAAGAGCGCTCAAAAAGGACTGTGTTAGAATGAAAATCAATCCATTGGTTCGAGGTATAACGTGTCCGAAACTACCAGGTTTTCTCCTGTCACACCATTGAATCCGCATCGCCGCGCCATACTGGTTGGCGCCTCTGAGGGCATTGGCGCTGCACTTGCGCGAAAACTTGCAAAAGAAGGCTACAGTATCGCACTTGTCGCCCGTCAAACACAAAAATTGGAGGCGCTCTGTACCGAGATCAACCAGGTATCCGGGGATGTCCGTGCGGTCGCATATACCCATGACGTGTCCAACTATCAGGAAGTTCCAACTCTTCTACAGAATATAGTTGCCAAAATCGGCGGTTTGGATGTGTTCATTTTCATGGCAGGGGTAAATTACCCGCCTGGCGGCATGGATAAATATAACTTCGAGAACGACCGTAAAATGATCGAGATCAACCTCATCGGTGCGATGGCATGGCTGAGCCCCGTGGCAGAGATGTTCCAAAGCGCAAAAGCAGGCCAGATCGTAGGCATTGGCTCGGTGGCAGGCGACCGCGGACGGGTGGGTAACCCTGGCTATAACACCTCCAAAGCGGGCTTGCACACGTATCTTGAAGCCTTGCGCAACCGCCTTACCCGATATGGGGTAAATGTGTTAACCATCAAACCGGGTTTTGTCAAAACTGAGATGCTCAAAGCCGCACAGGGCGGCACACCGTTTGCCATCACACCCGAAAAAGCTGCTGACGATATTTATACTGCCATGCGCAAACGCAGGCAGACGGTCTACACCTTGTTCCTTTGGCGTTACATCATGTGGATCATTCAACACATGCCTTCGTTCATTTTCAGACGATTGTCGTTCTAACCCATGAAACCTGACAGGTCTTTAAGACCAGTCAGGTTTTTCCAAAAAATATGCGAACCACATTCACTCAACTCGAAAACTTCGGTCACTCACTCAACGCGCCTGCCTATCTAATCAAGCCGCGCAACAATGACGATATTCACAACGCCTTTCAATTGGCGAAAAAACAAGGCCTCACTGTCACTGCACGCGGAGCCGGGCGCAGTTACAACGACGCTGCACTCAACGGCGGCGGAGTCGTGCTCGATATGTCGGCGATGAATCTGATTCAGGAATGGAACCCAGCCACAGGCGTAGTGCGAGGCGAGCCGGGTGTCACGCTCGAGCAGCTCTGGCAGAAAATCGAACCCGATGGCTGGTGGCCGCCTGTCGTTTCCGGTACCATGCGTACGACTCTTGGCGGTTGTCTTTCTGCCAACATTCACGGCAAGAATAATTTCAAAATGGGAACCTTTGGCGAACACGTTATTGAGTTCAGCGCGATTTTGCCCACCGGTGCCGAAGTGACCTGCTCGCCCAAAAAGAACGCAGATTTGTTCTACGCCATGATCAG
>DAOQPR010000129.1:0-7684 GCA_035333265.1 Anaerolineales bacterium | reverse complement strand
GTTGCCCCAATAAATATCTTCTTCGGGCTGCCAAATGTCGGCACGTCCACCGCCAAAGCCAAAGGTCTTGAAACCCATCGATTCGAGCGCAACATTGCCAGCCAGGATCATCAAATCCGCCCAGGAAAGTTTATTGCCATACTTGCGTTTGACGGGCCACAACAGGCGGCGCGATTTATCGAGGTTGATGTTGTCGGGCCAGCTATTGACCGGCGCAAAACGCTGGTTACCTGTGCCACCGCCGCCGCGTCCGTCACCAGTGCGATAGGTTCCGGCGCTGTGCCATGCCATGCGGATCATCAAGCCGCCGTAGTGACCCCAATCTGCGGGCCACCACTCTTGCGAGTTGGTCATCAGATCCGCCAGGTCCTTTTTCACTGCGGCGAGGTCAAGTTTCTTGAACTCTTCCGCGTAGTTGAAATCTGCACCCATCGGGTTGGATGCTGGCGCGTGCTGGTGCAAAATATTCAAGTTGAGTTGATTGGGCCACCAATCGCGGTTGGATTGTCCCCGGCTGGCAGATGTCATACCGGCATGTCCGGTCACTGGGCATTTGTTTTCGTCGCTCATTTTTTGCTCTCCTTATGTTGATTCAAAACATAGTGGGGTATGTCAAGTATTCTGATTTAATTGTATAACTTTTTACCGTGGATGTAAAACATAACGCTCGGTAAAACGCGCTGTCCTGGCGGGCAAGTGCAGCTGACGAATATCCCGCCTGAGTTAATCAAGCCAATTGCGCACACCCGCCAAAAAGGATTTGCCACTCATGGATTTTTTCCCCGGCGGCTGCACTTCATCGAGGATTAAAATCCCGCTTCCCGTCCCAACCGCGGGTTGATTCTGCTCTACGAGCCTTTTCCCCGCCTCCACCTTGCCCTGCCCCACATGCGCCTTGTGAACCTTGAGCAGCGCGCCATTCCACTCGAACCATGCGCCGGGCCACGGGTTCATCGCACGGACTCTACGCTCCAATTCATCAACAGGATGAGAGAAGTCCAGTAGACCGTCTTCTTTTTTGAGCATGGGTGCGTAGGTCATGCCTTCTTCGGGTTGCGGTTGGGGAGTAATGCTGCCATCAATATAACCTGGCAGGGTTTCGATCAGCAGATCCGCTCCCAGGGTGGACATAGCCTGAAGCGCTGAACCAGTGGTCAGGTCCGATGTGAGGCGGATGGATTTCTTCGAGAGCATGGGGCCCGTGTCGAGTCCCACATCCATTTTCATAATGGTGACACCGATCTCTTCATCCCCGGCAAGGATGGCGGCATTGACTGGCGCCGCACCACGCCAACGTGGAAGTAAGGATGCATGGACGTTGATGCAGCCGTACTTTGGCAGGTCTAAAACCTCTTTGCGGAGAATTTGACCGAATGCAGCCACAACAATGAGATCAGGATTCCATGCTTGAAGTTGTTGCATGGCTTCTGGTTCGCGTAATTTTTGCGGTTGAATGACGGGGATATTTAATTCCTGCGCCAGTGTTTTGACAGGCGGCGCTTTGAGTTCGCGGCCGCGGCCTGAAGCGCGGTCTGGCTGGGTGACGACGCCGACGACAGCATAATGTTGCGTAAGTTGTTTGAGGGAAGGCAATGCAAATTCGGGTGAACCCATGAAGACGATACGATTAGACATGCCATGATTTTACCGCCTTTAATTTACCTTGCTTGCGAGACCTAAATTTAAAAACCTTTAGGGTCTGATCTCTTTGTAACGGACAGTACTATTGGGTGAAGTTGGCTGGTTGCATGTTGGGGGGATTGGTTGTAAAATAATTGAAATTCAAAACCAACTTATTCGGAGGAATAAACCATGTCTCAAGCACCTATGTCTGATGTTTCCAGTGACGATAAACTTTGGGCTGCATTGGCTTATGTATTTTCGCCATTGATCCCTATCATTTTGATGTTCATGGAAGATAAAAAGAACCGCCCCTTCATCAAGGCCCATAATATGCAGGCTTTGATCCTTGGTATTATCACAATTGTCACTTCCGGGTTCTGCATTGGTATTCTTGTGTGGTTCTACCAGCTTTACTGTGCTTATCTTGCATATCAGGGCCAATTGGTCAACGTGCCGGTCATTACTGATTTCGCCAAGAATCAGGGCTGGTCGTAGTTTTTGTCATAAAAAGACCCGCGCAAATGCGCGGGTCTTTTTGTTTGCTTTTTTGCGACATGTTGTGAGATTTCTCGTATTAATGGTTAATAGACTTACCTACACAAAAGGAGAATGTTATGAACGAACAATCACCGCAGCAATCTTTACCCCCTCTGACCCCTCAGGAAGAACGTCAATGGGCCATGCTGGCTCATTTAGGGGTGTTGGTCAACCTGGTATCCGGTTTTTTGGGTCCGGTCGTCCCATTGGGTATTTATCTGATTTATAAAGATCGCTCCCGTTATGTAGCCTATCAATCTTTTCAGGCATTTGTCTTCCAGATCATTTGGTGGATTGGCGGAGGAATCTTGACAGGCATCGCCTGGGCAATCACAGGGACATTAAGCGCCGTACTGATTGGTTTGATCTGCATTCCATTTGCGTGTGTTGTCAGCGCCATGCCATTGGTTGCACTCGTCTATGGAGTATACGGTGGCATCCAATGTAACCAGGGTGCGGACTTTAAATACTGGCTGATTGGTGACTGGACGCGAAGCACATTGACCTATTAAAACGCACAACCCCTTCTGGTGAAGGGGTTGTGTTTTTTATAAGTGATTCTATGGAATGCTCGGCGCGATATCGGAGCCAAGCCGGATCTCAATATCCACAGTTGAGTTCGGGTCCGGGCTGAAGCGAATCTGATTGTCGCTAACTCCAAATGTGGCTTGCAGCCATTTGATGGTGTAGAGCTTGGGGCCATAGACCATGATAATGGTCTGGCCGTACACTTCGGGTGAGGGAGCCACCTCGGTCACATTCATGCCATAGGATTGGAAGACTGCTCCTGCACGCTGATCGAGCCCAGGGGTGAAGGTTCCATCCATGATGCGAACGCGGGCTTCTTCCTGCTGCATCAAAACCGCCGGGTCGCCTTGCGCGATTGGGCTGGAGGGGCCGGTGGTGGTGAAGATCTCATCCCGCAAGACGCGAATCTTATCCATCACCGGTTTAAGGATGCTGGCTTCCTGCCCGCCCAAAATAGTCTTGTCAAAAATTGCCATCCCTTGTTGTGGATCGATCACACCCGTCTTTACATTTTCAAGCGATATTTCACGTCCCAACACGCCTAATTTAAGAGCATCTTCAAAAGCCATATCGGTCTTGATGCCATAGGAAAGTTCGTTATACATCTCCGGTGCGCTGGCAATGAATTTCGGGAAGTTCGCGGGGTCAAAGATGATCTTTTGCAGCGCCAGTACCACTTCCTGCTGGCGGCGGGCACGGTCGGCATCACCACCTGATGTGTGGCGATTGCGGGCATACGCCAGCACCTTCCAACCATCACACAATCGGCGCGGTCCGCCGGGGGTGATAATTACGTGGTCTGTCCCTCCGCCTATCGGATCGAGCACCATTTTTTCATTTGTTTCCACATAAATACAGCCGCCAATTTGGATCAAACGATCGACCATGGTGGTGAAAACATTGAAATCGACCTGCACGTAATAATCCACAGGCACGCCCAGGAATTGAGACACGGTCTTCTTTGCAAGGCCAGGACCACCGCCCGGCAATTGGGCGCCTTCTCCGCTGGGATATGCCGTATTGATACGGCTATAGCCAAAGCCGGGAATATTCACCCACATATCGCGCGGAATGGATAACATACCTGCTGTTTTACTGACTGGGTCCACTGTGAATAACAGCATGGTGTCAGTACGCGGCGGGCCTTCATTCGTAGCAAGATCACGCTCATCCAACCCAAGGAATAGAATGTTGATCCGGCTGGCGCCATCCCAGGCGGGCGGCAGGTTGGATTCTGGCAGAGCAACACTTGGGGTTGGAAGTGTCTCTGCCATCGGTGTGCCTTCTGCATTGATCACGGGGCCGTCTGTGGTGGATGATTGCCCACACTTTGCAGGGGCGCTTCCGGGCAGGCGGGTCATCGTCCAACATTGGGCCAGGTTATCAGCCAGGAAAAATGCCGCCACGGCAAGCGCCACAGTGACACCCCAGAAAATGATCTGCCCAAGGCTGGGACGACCAATTTTTATATTCTTTAAAAATTCATTCATTCGTTGCAAATACCTCAGGGCTTAATATATACCATATCCAGCCCAAGTCGTTCCAAAGCCTGCTGCACCCAATAGTGCAAAACAGCAGAGTCGGTTTCAAAGCATTTCATCAAAAAAGAGATCGCGCGATGGTCGCGAATTTCAGATAACGCGCGCACGATCAAAATGAGACTTGGCAACGGCGCGTTTTCTCCTGCTTCCAAGAGACCAGGCACCGCGGGTTTTCCGATCTGACCCAGGGCATTCGCCGCCAACCCCGCCGTGAGTTGGTCGCTGTCACCCAGGGTTTGGATCAACGCTGGAACCGCATCCACATCGGGATGATGGGAAAAGGCCAGGGCAGCCGCAGAACGAACTTCCGGGGCCGGATCGCTCAGGAAGGGTAGCAGGTCACGGGTCCGAACATGAGGCGAGGCGGCGAGGGCGCGAACAGCCCACCAGCGAATATCCGGGTCTTTGGAGCGGGTCAATTCCATTAACGCGGGAATCGCCGCTTCTCCCAGGTTTACGATGGCGGGAATTGCCTTCTCTGCACGCTCATCATCACCGCTCGTCAGCTCGGACAAAGGGTTGTTCATTTTATTTGGCAGGCGGAGGGACGGGAAGTGCATCCTGTGCGGTGTTGACCCACTTGTCGCCCTCGTCGATCAGCATAACGGGAATGTCATCAATGATGGGGTATTTTCGGTTGCAATCCTGGCAGATCAGCCAAGCGTCTTTATAGAGGGTAAGCAGGCCGTCTTTTTCGCGCACGCAATTGGGACAGCGCAGGATCTCGAGCAATTCAGGGTTAACCATGTAATCTCCTTGTTTGGGAAAAGATTGTACCATGTGAGTATTTTGCACGTTTGGAGGTAAATCGGCAGATTCTGCAAGTTCCAGAAGTAGAACTTCTGGATTCCAGATCAAGTGTTTGGCGATTGGCAGATGCCGTACTTTCGCGCCAGTTGTTTGGGGCTGTCGGAGCCGGGGCCATATTCGCAGACAGCTGCCCAGGGTTCATAATGGGTGCGGATCTCGTCATTGAAATAAACCAGATTATCACGCCAGACAGTACGACTCACCACGATATCAGCGCCGACGGCGGCATAATCCACTTGCTTCATTTCATTGGCATTCAATTCGGGGTTTTCTTCAAAAACGGGCGTTAATGCCGGAACCGTATTGGTAGGTCCGGTGGTTTCCCAGGTCACACTGCGCCCATCGGAAGTGGAATAGATCTTCCATGTTAGCGTGCGCGCCTCAACGTTGACATAGGTTTCCATCAACATCCAGTACGGCGTATCATTTTGGAATTTGAAATCCACCAATGGGAAATATACTGTGGCATCCATGCCAGCCAGGTCATTATCGATTCCGCCGCCGGCGTTCATTTCATAATAGGAGACCCGATAGGCATGCGGGTATCGCTCCACGACCGGGAAGCCTGCAAAGAACACCGTGCGGAATAAGGTGGTACTCACCTGGCACACCCCTCCGCCCACGCCTTTGATGGTGCGTCCGCCATAGATGATAAGCGCTTCGGCAAAACCGTTTTCCAAACTTACATCGCCGAGCACACTACCCATCGAAAAGGTCTCACCGGGAGCTACAAGCAGGCCGTGATATTTCTCCGACGCGGTGACAATGTTTTGAATCCGCGCCTCGCTGGAGCCATAAAAGTAGGATGTTTGCGAAGCCACCAACTGCACCACACCCAATTGAGCGCCGGTCGCACCATCGGTGACAGCGGGTTGTTCTTCGGTCACGACCAGGTTAACAGAATGTTCCCCGCGCAATAAAGCGGCATTGATGGCGGCAATGCTTGCCTCCACATCCATGACGCGGCCAATTGCCGAGGCAGAGATGGATTCGATCTGACCCGTATCATCGTTGAAGACAAAACGCGCATTGCGCGGCATCTGGTCTACGATCACTTTTAGATCGGTTAGTGATTTCCGCAAAGCATCCGGGTCAAGGCCAAGCTGCATTTGCGTCACTCCGCCATTATCCACAACGTTGACCGCAAGCATATTCGCCAGAACTGGAATATCGAACGTCCACGGTCCGGGGTCGCCCGGCGCAGAGTTCGGTACGGTGACCGTAAACGGCTGTCCAAGCATGACTCGCGCCGCAGCAGCCTGCGATGAAACATCCAAAAATTTCGGCGCCGCTTCCTGAATTACCAATGGAACCTCGCCATCGCGGAAGGTTTGCAACTGTGCGCCAAGATAGATCAGAGTCGCATCGAGGTTCAGCGAGCGGCCCATCCGGCCGGGCTCAGAAACAACATTCGTCCCATCCACACGCAAGGATGCTTCCACAACAGATTGATTGACTTCCGTCGAGATGTTTTGCAAATAGGTATAAGCCACACGCTGGTCGAAGATCACAACCGGCGGAACATCCGCTCCAAAACTGCGTGCGCCAATCTGCCCGGCAAGCGCACCAAACAACCCGTCCGTGCGTCCATAGTGATAGGCCGCCAAAGCGCTGGCCGACGGGTCGAACACCATTCCCAAATCATTGGGCGAAGCCAGCCAGGATCGATCTCCATCCCGAAACAGAACCTTTCCCGTTTTGGGATACGAAAGAGTCTGATCCAGCTTCAACACCGCCTCATTCGGTGAAAGACCCGAAAGGTCCACCCCCGCAACCGAAACACCGGGAAAGATGCGTCCCGCATAGATCATTTGATAACCAATGACCCATATCAGCACCGTTCCAATAAACAATGCAAACCCGCCCGCAAGCACGGCCAGAATCTGTTTGGGTAAATCGCGTTGTGTATATGTTGCATTCATGGTTAAGAATTATATCGAAAAAAGTTCCCACCTTATGAAAAGCATCTTAGACAAAGATTAACAAATCTTCGGTACAATCAAACAAACAATCGACCAAAGGATCAAACCATGAAACTCCGACTGAACTTAATGATGCTCCTTGTTTTTCTGTTGAGTGCTTGCAACCAGCCCGCCTCAACATCCGCGCCGGAACCTGCCCCTGCCACCGAAACCTTAACCATCGCCGATACAGTCACAGCCACGCTTCCGCCGCCCACCGCCACATTGACATCCACACCCCTCCCACCAACCGAAACTTTCACACCAATTCCACCCACAGCCACCGCCACTGAAACCCCACTCCCTACCGTGGACAGCTTGAAAGCTACGGTGATTTCCGACAAGATCATTTGCCGTTACGGCCCCGGAAAGAATTACCTGTATCTCATTGCCTTCAACAAAAACACGCCTATCCGACTCATCGGGCGCGCACCCGGAAACAATTGGGTACTGGTTCAGAATGAACCACAAAAATGCTGGGTCGATTCACAATTCCTGGAACTAAAAGATGGCGGCGACCTAAGATCGCTCAAATCCATGTACCCAGATGGGTATACCATTCCTGTTTCACCCTATTACGGCCCGACAACCGTTCTAAACGCAACACGAGAAGGCGACCAGATCACTGTCTCCTGGATGGAAGTCATCGTCAGCCCAGGCAAATACGAAGACGAAAATATGTTC
>DAOQPR010000128.1:6315-7760 GCA_035333265.1 Anaerolineales bacterium | reverse complement strand
CCAATCACACAGCCGCCCTAAAAAAGACCAGCCCGCTTTGTATCGCAAGCAGGCTGGTCTTTTTAAAACAGTTTAATCCATATGCGCAATAATGCGCTGATGAGCCGTCTCTACGTCCATATCCAGAATCGAGATCAGCTTATCGCGGCCATTCTCACCGGCCACGATCTCCACGCGGCTCTTTGGCACGCCAAGCACCTCCGCCATGAAGGATAACAATTCCTTGTTGATATCCTCCTCCGAAGCGGTGGAAGCAATATGCACCTTCACCGTCCCATCATTCATAACCGCCGCGATCTGATTGCGGCTGGCACGCGGAGTCACCCGCACCCCCAGCGCCGACCCGCGTTTTCCATCGTGAAGAACATATTCTCTAGACATGGTTTCACCTCATTTATAGTTAAGAAAGAAGCAGAGTGATCAATATTTGCGTTATAACTTCAACTGCCAGGATCAACACCAAAGGACTAAAGTCAATTGCACCTGTATTGGGCATAATATTTCGAATCGGATTTAGAAAGGGAGCCACGATCCGCTCCAGAGCCTCGCGCACCGGATGATTCGGCGCAAGCACAAACGACAACAGGGAATTAGCGATCACGACCCAGATAAAAATTTGTTCCACCACCCGAATAAATAACACTATAAAATTCGTATCCATCAAACCTCCGCAGCATATGACCTGGGGCCAACGATTGCCGTCCCCACCCTCACGAACGTCGCGCCTTCCTCCACAGCCACCTCAAAATCAGAACTGGTGCCCATTGAAAGCTCGGAAAAATTCGCCTGCGGCAACTGCTCCGCTAAAAATTCGCGCAACCGCCGCACCTTCTGAAAGTATCGCCTTGAAAACTCAGCCGTCTCTCCCAGGGGCGGCATAGACATCAACCCGCGCACCTGTAAATTCGGAAGAGCAAGTACCTGAGCAACCTCCTCCACCACGCCCGGCCAGCGCGCCTCATCCGAAGCCTCCCAGCCGCTCTTGCTTTCCTCACCGCCCACGTTAAACTCCAGCAAGACAGGCAGTTTGCGCCCCGCCTCGCCGCAAAAACGATCCAGACGTTTGGCAAGTTTCAGGCTATCCAACGAATGCATAAAGTTAAAGTGCTCAGCCACCAATTGGGCTTTCCGACTTTGGACATGGCCTATCATGTGCCATTCTACCGCAGAAAAATCACGCAGAAATTGAATTTTCGTAACACCTTCCTCGGCATAATTTTCGCCCAAGATCAGCGCCCCTGCTTCAATCGCCGCCTGCGCCACCTCCACCGGCTGAGCCTTGGTGACCACCACAAGCTTCACCGCCTCCGGCGCACGGCCCGATTTTTTCGCCGCCAACGCGATTTTATCCAACGTCGCCAAATATCGTTCTCGAATGGAATTGACCAGTTCACTCATATATTTATTTTAACCCGAACCACGCCTCACAACCGACCTCAAACCTG
>DAOQPR010000128.1:0-6215 GCA_035333265.1 Anaerolineales bacterium | reverse complement strand
ACTTCATAATGATCCACAGCAATGGATGGGCCAATGCCAGCAACTACATCCTTTGGGTTGCTTCCGTAGCGTTCCTGCATAGCCTTAATGGAAGCCTCGGCCACGCCCTTTACGGTTCCCATCCAACCGGCATGAGCCAGACCGATGACGCCCACCTTCGGGTCGTGGAATAATAGCGGCACACAATCGGCGTAGCGCATGAACAGCGAAACTTCGGGGTTATCGGTAAAAAGGATGTCGGCCTTTTGGGCAGGCTGGTCAAGCGGACGCGGGGCCTCAGCGTAGACAACGTCTGTGCCATGAACCAGCCATACGTCGTGGATGGAGGCGGGGTCGCGTCGCATGGTCTCAAAGGCATGCACTCGATTCTCCGCCACGCGAGCCGGGTCATCGCCTACCGAAATGCTCAAGTTAAACGAACGCCACGGTTCCGGGCTGACTCCGCCATGCCGGGTAAACACTGCATTGACAATATTTTTAGCAAAGATATCGAACTGGTAATAACGCAGTCCATTATGATGTTGAAAGGGCATTATTCAGAAGCCTGGATCACTGAGAATTTTTTGATGTAATATTGCCGGGTCTCGTTCATCGATTCTTCGATATTGGGGTAGGCAAACCAGGCCGTCGCAAGACCGAAGAGTGCGCCAGTCAGCGCGCGCAACAAGGGGGTGCTCTCGCGGTATGGGATCAGAGCCGCAAGCCAATCCCAATTGAATTGACTGAAAAGCTGGGAGAAGCCATCCAAACCGATGGGGGCAATTCCGATCAACAGCCAGAGCATCCAATGTAAGGATTTAAAGCGGCGGCCTGTCAGGCCGAATACTATGCCAAAGAGCAAGATGGCAAAATAGATGGCAACATCCCGCTCACATAAGGCTACCTTGTAACCCACTTCCTCATTGCCAATGTAATTGCGCGCATCGAACCGGGTGACGCTGTAGGGATCATCCAAATTGGGAATGCCGCTGACCTCTTCGAATGTCCTTACATTCGACAGGCCCGCCTCTGCCAATGGATAATAGGGTTGTTCACCGTACAGGAAAAACGAACGAAAGGCAAATTGATGACAAAGCGGTTTGTAAACACGGTACAGGATCAGGGCGGGCGTTTCGGCGCCCAACTTCATCAAAGTTGGTGCAAGGAAAGGCAAGCCGATATAAAAAAGCATGAAAAGATTCAGGACAAGCAGATAGTTCTTTGATATCCAAAAGGAGACACGATCACCAGTAGTCACGGTTTTTCCTTTCTCGATGCGCATTTTGTAAACGGGGTCATCGAGTTTTTCGAGTTGATTTTTTCGGTCTGAAGCCGCACCAAGCGTCATTTGTAATTTTTGGCGGGAGACGGGACCGCGTAACGTATAGGGACCTGCTTCGAGCACAGGGACATCCCGTCCAAATTTTGCCATGAGGATCGGGTCAGTTTCGACATCCACTTCCACGAGCCGATGAGGGAATTGACTCTGAATCTCCTTCAGGTCGGCTTTGATGGCTTCGCAGGCTGGGTCGGCTTTTTTTGTATAAAGAGTGATGTTCAACATGAACTGGTTTCCCTTTGCATTTTCATGATAAATGGATACGTTTCATCTTTGTTGAAATGTCAGACCTGACAGGCTCTGGGAAACCCGTCAGGTCTTGAGTATAACCGTCAAAAAAATCCCACAGGTTTCTTCTATAGTCCACGAACCCTGCTGGATGATGCTGGTTTAATATGAAAACTACAAGCCGAAATCGATCCAGAAGAACTGGCTGCGTTGGGCAATGAGTTCAAAGGTGCCGGAGAAGAGCAGTACACCAACGATCACAAGGATCACGCCCATTACGATCTCTACATAGCGCATGGTCTTGTTGTATTTTCGCAAAATGGTGGTGACCCAGCCAATGCCCAGAGCGGCGATCAGGAATGGGATGGCCAGACCAGCCGAATAGGAGGAAAGAAGCGTGGCTCCCTGAGAGATCGAGCCGCCGTTGATGGCGAGGGTCAAAATCGCGCCGAGGACGGGGCCAACGCAGGGAGACCATCCCGCCGAGAAGAAGACTCCCATCAGGGCCGAAGAGAGATAGCCTAGTTTCGGGTCGGGAGCCTGTTGAACACGGGTATCGTAGGCGAGGAAGGGAATATGAAAGACGCCGATCATATGCAGGCCGAAGATGATGACCACGATCCCGCCGATCTTAGCCAGCCAGTAACGCAGATCGTAAAGCAATCCACCTGCAAAGGAGGCCGCTACCCCCAGGGCCACAAAGATAAAACTAAAACCAAGCACAAAAGCCAGGCCGTGTGAAAAGGTCAACCAACGATTGGGTTTGTCACCAGGCCCCCCGCTACCAGCGGCGATCCCACCAAGATAGCCGACATAAGCCGGGACGAGCGAAAACACGCAAGGAGACAGGAAGGATGCAAGGCCCGCCAAAAATGCAAGCCAGATTGAGATTTGGGTAAATTCCATGGATACTCTCTATTTTTTGTATGGCAATATTTATTTAATTTGGAATCCTGAAGTTCTACTTCAGGCAGGGTTTCCGAAAGTAGACCTTTCGGAAACCTCTTCTATTTTGGAACTTTCGCAAGAGGTCTAAAGCACAAACGCGAAGGGAACTTTGCAGTACTTTTATCCAAAAACTGTCTCGTTAGAGTTGACAATGGTGCCATGATCGGGGAGGGTTTTACGATCTTCACCCTGTTGTAATGTGACATAAGGAGTCGTCCAACGGAAAATCCATTTTGAGTCTTCAATGGAGACGTTGACACAGCCATGTGAGCGGCGTTCGCCAAAGGCATTGTGCCAGAACGCACCGTGAATGGCGATACCTTCACCACTGATGAAGGTACACCAGGGCACGGCTGGGGTGGAATATCCCGCGCCGTTTGAGCCTGCCGTCATATTCTTGGAGATGATCTTCCAATGCGTAAATAATGTTCCAGCAGGGGTGGCAAAAGCATCTGTAACCGTACCGGTCAAAGGGTCGTATTTCTTCCCGCTGGAGATGCGGCAGAAATACACTTCACGCGTACCTTCCATACAGGAGAGGGTTTGGTAATCCAGGTCAACGGAGATGGTCTTTTCGTTCGGATCAATATCCGGGTTAATGGGGGCGATATCGGCATCTGTCAGTATTTTCAGTCCTGCACCATCAGCCCAGAAGAATTCCCCGTATGCGCCGTAGCCATAACCATGTCCATAGGCATCTTCGTTCCAACGATATTCAGGAAAGCCGTTACTGGTACGAACCTGGTCGATCCACACGACCTGACCATAATACAAACGCGGCGGAAAATTATAGGTAATGTGATCCTGCATCCAGGGAGAGGCAACGATGCCATCAAGGGCAAGCTCAATATAGGGCACAGTCACTTCGGCCCAAAAACCCTGTCCGTTCGGCAATTCAGTTACAGGGGTATTGGGAAGGTTCCGCGTAGGCTGAACAATGGAAGCGTAGACATATCCCTGCGGCGTTTCAATATAGCGTTGGTTCGACAAGCCACCGATGACATTGCCAAGCACTTCCCGATTCCATTCCACGAGCGCATCTGCGCCAAGTTTGCCAATGGAAGTCGTCAGGTTGGGATCGTTGGTGGGTTTACTGCGAATGTCCACATCGGGGTCGGTGATGCGCCCGATGATGGCGCTGGCCGGGAACTGCGGCAGGCGCTTTGGCGTTGCATAATATTCGAGAAGGTAATCGCGTTCCTTTGAACTGAAAGGGTTGAAGGCCATGGCCCCCAAGCCGACCCCGGCCAGTTTTAGAAAATCGCGACGGGAGATTTGTCGTTTCATGAATCACCTGAGATAAGAGTTGGTCATGCAAAGTAAACTTCCCTGGCACTTGCACCCAGGGCAAGTGTGCGGTACACAAACAATACATAACCGCGACAAGCATACCTGCAAATAAAAACAGCGTCAACAGCGCGGTGAGAGGAGTATTAATTTGTAAGGTAATCTTCGAGAGCGCGCAAACAATTGGAGCTAAGTTTATGCCCAACTTCATCTTCACAGTACAGAATCTCTGCTCCAGCTTGCTCCATTAATTGCATCGAGGCACGGGCGCGGTCAATGGGAATCATCTCATCCAGAGTACCGTGGGCCACAAAGACCTTTTTGCCGGTGAGTGGTTTCTGCGCGATCAATTCATCCAGACCAGCAGGGACGAAACCAGCCAACACACCCATCTTGCGAACGCGCTGCGGAAACGCCATACCCAACACGTTGACCATTGCCCCGCCCTGGCTGAATCCGATCACGTCGAACTGCTGCGCCTCCACCTTAACCGAAGCTGCGTACTCGTCTATGAGCTGGATCAAAGCCTCGGCGGAGGGCAAAAGCATTTCGAGGCTGGGCCGGCCAAAGGTCAGGGGTTGAGGCGGGCGCCAGGAGAATCCCTGCGGGTCGGCGGCATGTGGTGCGCGCGGCGCCATCATCCAAAACTCTGGTGGAAAGCGACGGGTGAACACCCACATGGAGTTCTCGTCGCCGGTCCAACCATGGATAAGTACCAATAAGCGCGGGTTTGTTTCTGCGGATGGGCGGACACGCAATGTCCAGCCGTTGAATTCAATGATTTCGGTCTTCATCTGGGTTTGCACGTTTTACGATCCAATCCAGCCCGTAGAGGGCAATAAAAATCAAGCCAATGGGAATGAAGGCCGCCAGAATACAAAGCAGACCGGTCACGGCTGCGCCAAAACCATAGATGGCCCAGATCAAGCCGAGGCCAACAAGGAATAATAAAAGAACGGCCCCCACGACCAATTGTGTGTTCGTTTGCTTGGAATATTTGCGCAAGTCGCGGCTCATCGAGAAGCTCCTGAGAATGCCCGGCCCAGGCGTGTAAGCCATGCGGTCTCATGTCGAAGTTGAGGCAGGGCTTTTTCCATTGCGTCCTCACCCAACTGGGCAACCTCGGCAACAATGACCTGGTCGAGCAATTCAATATGATGCACTGCCGGGCGGACAAGTACTTCAGGACGATCCACCTGGAGGCGTAGATACGAAACTGCCCGGCTGGAGACATCCACTGAACGGAGGAAAATATCCATAACATGCGCAAGGGAGATGCGCGCCAGGCGTTCAGCAATGGGGCGTGGAACGATGCCTGGGATGGGGAGGTTATAGCCGCGCACGGGTTTATCCATGGGGTCGTTCAACACCACAGCTACAACCGGCAGGCTGGGATTCATATTCCGCGCCACCGAAACCGGCACAGGATTTAACACCCCGCCATCCACTAGATTCCAGCCGTTCACAATTTGAACGGGGAAGATGCCGGGCAAAGCGATAGTGGCAAGCACGGCCTGTTTGAGGCTTCCCTCTGAAAGGATCACCTCCTGTCCACTGTTGATATCGACAGCAGTGACAGCGCAGGGGATGCGCGTATCTTCGAAGGTCTTATCGCCAAGAAGTTTATCAAGAAAATGACGCACACCGCCCATTCCCATCAGGGAGGGACCGTCTTGCTGGGTGCGGTGATAGAGTGTTTTCTGTTCGACCATTTCGAAGGCGGTTTGAATCTCTTTGGGAGAATATCCCACGGCGTACAAAATCGCTATTAGACCGCCAAAACTCGTACCGGCCACGGCTGTTATCTTGTATCCTTCATTCTCCAATCGGCGAAGAACGCCAATATGTGCATTTCCTTTGGCACCGCCCCCGCCCAACGCCAGTGTAATTTCCATGTGTCTCATGCTGTTTCCTTAAGCCTATGGATAGACAGGCTGTTAACGATTATTTTTACTTCCAATAAATCTACGCAAAATCATAAAAGAGTCTGCAAGTTTTTTAGGTCGCGCCACACTTACCCTTGGATATCTTTGACAGGCGCAAAAACCATCCGCCATGTTGCGCTAATCAGCACGAATCGCGAAATTGTGAAGTGTAGACAAAACATAAACCACGCTTAAGTATAGTTCTGCCGCTTTTGCAGAGTCTGAATATTCTGGACTTTTTGTAGATTCGTCTATTTTGGGTCCGGTTTACTTATCCGGGTCACGAATGAGCCAAACGGCCATTGCACCGGCAACACAAAGCGCAATGATCAGAATGCTAAATAATAGTCCCGAGAAATTGCTCTTTTCTTTAGGTCTTTCAGGTTGTTCCGGCGTTGTTGTTATTGTCGGATATAACATGCCTGTGGTTGGAATAGCCAAGGGTTGGGGCGTCGCCAATTGAGTTGGTGTCATGGTTATCGTTGACAATGCAACCATCGTCGGAGGGT
>DAOQPR010000127.1:0-7819 GCA_035333265.1 Anaerolineales bacterium | reverse complement strand
CATTTCCATTTGTTTATATGCCAACATTTGCTCGGGTGTTTTTCGTCTGGCTTCATTCGACTCTGCCAATCGCATGAAATATTCCAAGTGATGTTCGCGAGTGATTTCGCCTTCATTGCTCTCGATTAGTTTTTCTCTTGCATACTGACGCACGGTCTCGAGCAGATAATAGCGCGGCTCGTCGCCGTGTTCGAGATCAACTGACACAAGAGACTTATCCACCAAATGAGTCAGCAGGTCGAGCGCATCGGCATTCCCGCAGACGGCTTCTGCGGCTTCAAGAGTCCAACCGCCCATGAAAACCGAGAGCCTGCGTAGGAATGTTTTCTCTTCATCCGAAAGCAGGTTGTAACTCCAATCGATCAAGGCGCGTAATGTTTGCTGGCGCGGCAATGCGGTGCGGCTGCCGCCTGTGAGCAATCGAAAGGCGTCATCCAGCCGTGATGCGATCTGTTCCACCTTGAGCATCTTCACGCGTGAGGCGGCGAGTTCGATGGCGAGCGCAATCCCATCCAGGCGCTGGCAGATCTGCGCGATGGCAGGCGCGTTGGATTCTGTCATCTGGAATTCGGGCAGCACAGCCTCGGCGCGTTCCATGAACAACTTCACCGCTTCCGATCCCTCGATGACTTTGATTCCGCTTTTGGGGTCGGGCAGGGAAAGCGACGGTACTCGGTAGGCGTTCTCGCCTTCGATCCCCAGCGCCTCGCGGCTGCTGGCAATGATTCGCAGATCATCACAGGCGTGTAAAAGCGAATCGCAGAGTTGCGCGCAGGCATCGATCAGGTGCTCGCAGTTATCCACCACCAGCAAAATTTTCTTCGCGTGCATATAGTTGATCAACGCATCAAGCGCGGATGTATCCCCTTCTGGCTTGACTCCCAACGCCGCGCACACAGTTTGCGGAACAAGCGCGGGGTCGGTCAGCGGAGCGAGTTCCACCAGCCAGACGCCGATGGGATATTCGCCCAACAATTCGGAGGCGGTCTGGATCGAAAGCCGCGTCTTCCCGATTCCGCCCGAGCCTGTCAGCGTGACCAGATGATTTTTCTCCAGCCGCTGCTTGATCTGCGCCACTTCCTTTTCGCGTCCGATGAAGGTGCTCAACTGGGTGGGTAGGTTATTCTTTGGTCTGGGTGCAATGGAAATTAACGATGCCAATGTGGGCGCAGTGGATCTTTCCTCAATATCACGGAGAACCTCTTTGGCAGAAGCATGTCTTTCTTCGGGACGCTTGGCTAGCAATTGAAGAACCAGCTTGTCTACCCATTCAGGAATATCGGCATTGTGTCCGCTTGGCGGTGCCACCACTCCATGCAGGTGCTGGGCCAGAATGGTATTGAACGTCCCCTGAAATGGCGCATGACCTGTGAGTAATTCGTAAAGAATGACCCCAAATGCATATAAGTCAGAACCCACACTGGCGGGCTCGCCTTGAATGAGTTCAGGGGCGATGTACGCCAATGTCCCTTTGAGCACGCCTTCTTCTGTCATGCGCGAATCATCGGATGAGCGCGCCAGACCGAAATCCATGAGTTTCAGAGTCTGCGAATCGGTGACGATAATATTTTCGAGTTTCAAATCCCGGTGAATGATTCCCTTGGCGTGGGCATGGTCGAGCGCCTTGCAGATTTGTGCTGCCATAACAAGCGCCTCAGATACGGAAGGAGTCGAAATCCCTTTGAGGGTATTCCCCGGAACAAATTCCATCACGATGAAGGGATTTCCTTCGGTCTCCCCCGCGTCAAAGACCGAGACGATGTTCGGGTGATTCAACTGCGCCACCGCACGCGCTTCCTGGATCAAGCGCGATCTCCCTTCGGTGCCGATACCGTCCGTGTTTAGGAATTTGATGGCAACTGCACGGTGAAGCAAAGTATCGTGGGCTTTGTACACAGTGCCCATTCCGCCTTTGCCAAGTTCGGAGTCGATCTTGTAACGATTAAGAAGAGTTGTACCGATCATGTGATTTTCCCTTTCAAATTCGATCAGCCGTGCATGAAATCATTGCATATGAAGGATCGCTTCAAGTTCTTCTTTAACAAGTTTGGCGCTGGCGATGCGCTGATCGCGGTTTTTCTCCAGCATGCGGTAGATGAGGTCTGCCAAAGCTTGGGGGACATCTGAGTTATATTGAGTCAGGTCAGGTGTCGGCTGGGTAAGGATCGCGGTGATCTTGGCTGAGATATTTTTATCTGCAAACGGCAGGCGTCCAGTCAGCATTTCAAATAGCAACACACCAAACGCCCAAACATCTGTGCGGGCGTCGAGCGTCTCGCGGCTAAATGCTTCGGGGCTGAGATAACTCATGGTGCCGATCAGCACACCAGACTGAGTCAGATGCGCCTTATCGGCCAAATGAGCAATGCCGAAATCACTCAGCCTTGGAGTGCCATCCCGTGCAAGCAGCACGTTCGCTGGTTTGAGGTCGCGATAAATGATGCCCAGTTGATGAGCCCGCTCTAACGCATCTGCGAGGTCAAGACCGATCTCGATGACCCGCTGGCTGGAGAGGTGTCCCTGCGCCGCCAGCACATCCTGCAGACTGCCGCCTTCCACATATTCCATCACCAGATAATGCTGCCCATACGATTCAATGGCAGCGATGTATTTAACGATATTAGGATGATCGAGCTGACGCAGCGCCTCGCCTTCGCGACGGAAACGCTCAAGCACATTCGGATCAGTGGATAGGACGGCAGAATCAAGAGTTTTGACAGCTACCGCCTCTCCACTCTCCCTGTCAGTTGCCCGGTAGACGATGCCCATTCCGCCACGCCCAAGCAAATCTTTTTCAAGATCGTCGATCTCAAAGCGATTGGCAATAACGAATTTTCCCATGAAGTTATTTGAGGACTGTTTCCAACGTTCGTGTGGTGGAGATCAATCGCTCGGAAAGCAGGCGGGCGCTAAATTCATGAAAGGATGCCGCCAGCTCAGGTTCCTTCTGTTTCATCTCGGCAAGCGCTGCGCGAGTCAGGCGGTACGCAGTGACAGGTAATTCCGCTATCGCAGACGCGGTGGAAGTTGTACCGAAATACAAGCCAGTCTCCCCAATGGCAGTTCCCAGCCCCAGCGTGCGCAACCTCACTCGTTTTTGATCCCCAAGCTCGAGGTAGACGGAAACGATGCCCATCTCGATAAAATACAGACGATCCGCTTCATCCCCTTGCTGGATGAGAGTCTCGCCTTCCTTGAAAGTGACCCGCTCCAAATAATTTAACAGGCGCTTGGTGTTCACTCTTTCAAAGCCGCTGTCTGCTAATTGTGCGCTCAACGTGACGGGCGTGTGCAGCGTTGTCACCTGCTCGATATCCAGCATCTGCTCCTCGCACCACTCGAGTCCGTGATCCAGATCTGTGAAGATGCGGATCCCTTTCTCGTTTTCAGACAAACCGTCCAGTTCAAAGCGCTGCTGCATTTGAGCGGAAAGATTGGTCAGCACCAGGGTGATGCCCTGCGCTTCGGTGATCTGCCTGCATTTCACAAAACTAATCACTGCTGAAGAATCGAATCCACTGACACGGTGAAAATCAAATATGAGAAAACGGATCTTCAGCTGAGTGCTGTCATCCAGCCGTACACGCATCTGATCCAGCAGAGCATTGGCAGTGCCGAAAAACAGGAATCCCTGTAACTCAAGGATGTAAATTTGCTGACCTAATTTATCCTTCAACACCCGTTGATGATAGGTGCAGCGTTCAACATTGCTGGTGACATCTGCGCCAGAGAGCGCATGACGAACCACGTTGATGCGGCTGTAATTGACCACGAACAGCACGATCGCCGCCGCCAACCCCACTCCGACGCCGATCAAAAAATTCGTGGAAGCGATCACGATCAGGATCAACAGGGTGATGAAGTAATCACTCCTCGAGAGTCGTTTCCAGCTGGAAACCGTCCACTCGACCAAAAATTCCAACCCGAGGAAAAACAATAGTCCCCCCAGAAGCGGACGGGGCAGGTAGGCGAGCAAGGGGGCGCCCAGCAGGAATGTCCCGGCGCAAACGATGCCGGTTACGACCCCAGGCAGTTTGCCCCGGGCGCCAACCCGCACGTTCAAGGCGGTATCCCCAACCATGTGATAACCGACCAACCCGCCCAGCAGCCCTGATACGATATTCACAAGCCCGATCGATTTGAGTTCGTTGTTCAACTGAATATCCAGCCTGGTGGTCAACTCAAGTGCGGAGGCATTTAACAAAAAGCCGATCGCGCTTAGGAACAGCACGATGACCATATTGCCGCCCTGGCCAAGGATCGCCTTCCAATTAGCCTCTAACAGTTGATGACCAAGCGCAAGCGGTTCCCAAATCGCCTCGTCGCCTACTTTTCCCAGGAGCAGTCCGCGCGCGGTTGCCTCCTGAACGGATGTGCCCGTCAGGAGGAAGGAAAGGTAAAAAAGTGCAATGGCCCCTGATATCATGGCAGGCATGGTCAGGAAGTGATCCAACCGCTTCATGACCAGGAACAAGGCTAACGCGAAGATCACACCGGGCAGCCAGCGGGGCAACTGGTCTGGTTGGAGGAGCACTGGGATGTTCATAAGCGTGAGTGGGGTATCTGTCATGACCCCAATCGAACCTTGCACCAGCAGCCAGCCGGTCCCGGCCAAAAAGCCACCCATCACCGGGTACGGAATGTAGCGCACAAGTGTCCCCAGCCTGAAGGTGCCAAGTGTTAAAAATAAAAGTCCGGTCAGTATGGTTGTGAGCGAAATGGTCACAAGAATGGTGGCGAGTCTTTCTCCATCTCCCGCTGTAACAAGCACCCCGGCCAGTGAGGCAGCCATCACCGCCACCACCACAACAGAACTATCCTGTACGCTGCTGAACACTCCGGAGACTGAACTGGTCAGTGCAGTACCGACCAGCAAGACCACGGAACTGACAAGTGAAATTCCGAATCCGTAGGGGAGAAAGGCGGCGAGGTCGCCGTTGAATATCAGACTGGCGATCGAAAGAGCATAAATCACTTCGAGGATGCCGGTCACTGTTCCCATCATCAGGGCGGGCAGCCATTGCTGGAATTGAATCTCGTTGCGGTATCGCTTGCTTTCTGTCTGGCCCATAGGGACTCTCACTCATGAAGCATGATATTTGGAAAAATTTGGTTGATTATACTCATCCCGGCTGAGAAATGAGGTTTTCCGGTTACGCAGGATATGATTTGCCGGCCATCTCCAAGGCATAGGCTACACCCTGATCAAGGGTCATGGCTTTCCCTTGGGTATAGGCTTGAGCGAATTCAGATTCCCCCAGGATGGCTTTTACCGCTTCAACGGTTTGGTCGAGTTCCCGTTTTCGATACAAGGTGAATTGCCAAAAATCCTTTTTTGTCTCCAATTCCATGGAGCCCAGTAATTGTGCGGTGTCATTGGATCTGCCTTGCTGGTGGAGAAGTTTGATCAAGGAAAACAGACAATATCCTATATAGCGGGATGGAGTTAATTGCCGTGAAATTTGGAGGCTCTCACGTAAATGGTTGGCGGCCTCATCTAATTCACCGAGACTGATCAGCACATCTCCCAGTTGCCAAAGGGAACCGGCCAGGTGATATGGAGTGCCCATATCACGAAGATAAGCAATACATTCCTCCACTTTTGTCCGTGCGGATGCGTAATTTCCAAGCCTGCGTTCGGCGGTGAACATATCATTGAGAATAAAAATTGTGCTTGCCTTCAATCCATATTCCGCTTTAATATCTTTTGCCTGTTGATAATACTCAAGCGCCTTTGCATAATGCTCCATGCTTGCTTCGATCTGCCCCATGATATGCAACATATCTGCAGCACTGATTTCATCCCCAACTTCACGAAAAATTGAGAATCCCTCTCGTATTAGGGATATTCCGCTTTCATATTCTGTTGACCGGTAGGCAATACACCCGTCCCATTGAAGCGCCATAGCCAATTCCCATTTTGTGGCATCTCCAGTTTCACGTGCCATGGCTACACTTGCCTGTGCATAGACGCGCGCCGTGGCGTAATTAGAGTCCATGATTGCCCAGGCGATGAGATAAAGCGCAGTCACCCAACCGCGTTTATCGATTGGATTAATGGATTGATAAATCTCAATACATTGGTTCAAAGTTTCAATTGCAGATTCAAACTCACCCTTGTTGATGAGCATGGGAGCGGTGTTCGTCATGGCATCGGCGCGAAGCAGGTCAAATTCCGGATTTCCACGAGGAATAGATGCTACGCCTTGTTGCAGCCACTTTAAACCTTCATCGGGCGCTTCTGCCCAGTCGAGCATATTCGCAATCCGTAAGCCGTTTGTGACGGTATCACGATCCTCTTCTTCGAACGACCAATTGAGCGCTGCGCGGAAATTATCGAGTTCGATATTCATCTGTCGAAAAGCAGATTTTTGCTCTGCAGACCTTCTTGCAGCGTGGTTTCCCTCAGCCAGTTTTGCGAAATATTCCAGGTGGTATTCACGAATGCGGTGCTCTTCCCCGCTTTCCATTAACTTCTCATGCGTATATTGGCGCACGGTTTCGAGCAGATAATAGCGCGGTTCGTCGCCTTGTTCGAGGTTCAAAGACACCAGTGATTTATCCACCAGGCGTGTTAACAGGTCGAGCGCATCCGCATTCCCGCAAACAGCTTCGGCGGCTTTGAGAGTCCACCCGCCCATAAAGACCGAAAGATTGAGCAGGAAGATCCGTTCCCCATCAGGGAGCAGGTTGTAACTCCAATCGATCAGGGTGCGCAAGGTTTGCTGGCGAGGCAGTGCGGTGCGGTTGCCACTGGTCAGTAGATCAAAGACATTGTTCAGCCGCTCTGCGATCTGTTCCACCTTGAACGTCTTGATGCGCGAAGCGGCGAGTTCGATTGCCAGGGCAATTCCGTCGAGGCGCAGGCAGATTTGGGCGACGAAAGATGCGTTGAACTCGGTCAGTTCAAAATCGAATTGCGAAGCCTTGGCGCGTTCCACGAACAACGTCACCGCCTCTGATTCCCGAATGATGTTCAGGATGCTTTTTGAATCGGGCAGTGAAAGTGATGGGACGCGATAGGTCTGTTCGCCCAGAATATCCAGGGCTTCACGGCTGCTGGCGAGAATGTGAAGGTCAGGACAGGAGCGCAGCAACGAATCACATAATTGAGCGCAGGCGTCGATCAGGTGTTCGCAGTTATCCAGTACCAACAGTATTTTCTTGTTGTGTATGTAATGGATTAACGCTTCGATCTCGGTTACGCCGCCGTCCGGCTTGACGCTCAACGTTGCGCACACAGATTGCGGTACCAGTGCAGGGTTGGTCAGCGGGGCGAGTTCCACCAGCCAGACGCCAATGGGAAAATCTGACAATAATTCCGAGGCGACCTGAATCGAAAGGCGCGTCTTGCCGACGCCGCCGGAGCCGGTCAACATCACGAGCCGATTCCCGGCAATCAGTTGGAGCACCTCTTCGCGCTCTTTTTCGCGCCCAATAAAGCGGGTTAAAGAGGCGGGCAGATTGGTGTGGAAATTTGAGGGTAGGGGATTTTTTTGTGTAGCAGGGTAGGGAGACAACCCGCGTGTAAAGGGCAACCATGCTTCACGCTCATGGGCCGGGATACCGGCTTTAGCCAGAAGGATGAGAGCCAGCTCTTTGGAAGGTTTCAGTTCCCCACTTTCAATGCGGCGCAGGGTGATCCGCGCACATCCAACCTGGTCCGCAAAGGCTTCCTGAGTCAGATCCAGAGCGCGTCGTTGTTGGCGCAGCCATTTTCCAAAAGTGGACCGTTTACTTTCAGTGTCTCCCATGAGTTTTATAAATTATATCCATTTTGGCACTATTGAATAGTGAGTAATTTTGGTTATAAATATAG
>DAOQPR010000126.1:0-7843 GCA_035333265.1 Anaerolineales bacterium | reverse complement strand
TGTGTCTCCTTTGGAGTGTGAAATTTTGCGGAGGATTCCGCATCACTCACACCACAAGATTACGAAGAACACAAAGGAGCGCCTTTGATATCCTTGATACTATGTGGTGGGGTTAACGAGAGAAATTCAGACCAAATTATACTAATTCATTGCTCTGGACGGAAGTACCTTACCGGATGTTCATTTCCTTCTTAAGCGCTGCGACCAGCGCCGCTTTATCAGCGTCAGGCAGAAAAGATTCCTCTGCCGCAGTCAACACACACTTCCTCAACACATCCATCGGCACGTTCAACTTTTCATGCACCTGTTGGAACTCATGCGAAAGGGAGATGCGTGAAATACTTGGGTCATCGGTATTGATCGTCACACGCAAACCCGCCTCGATCATGCGTGCCAGGGGATGTTTCTCAAATTCCTTGGCCACACCAGTCTGAAAGTTGCTGGTCGGACAGACCTCAAAAGCGATCTCACGTTCCTTCGCAAGCGCCATCACGTCCGCATCCTCCATCACGCGCACCCCATGACCGATACGGTCGGCGTTCAGCTTTTCGATGGCCTCGCGCACATTCGACGCCGGTCCCCATTCCCCGGCATGAATGGTCATACGTAGACCGGCTTCCCAGGCTTCCTTGAAAATATCATAGAACGGCGCAGACTTGAACTCCGCCTCATTGCCTGCCAGGTCCAACCCAACCAGGCCGTTCTTCATATGCTCCGCCGCCAGCCAGGCCACCTGCTCGGCAAGCTCCGGGCTTTCATGCCGGTTGACCGAAGCGATCAGGCCGACCTTGATATTGTTCGCTTTTGCGGCTTCCTGCGCGCTGGTTACCACCCAGTGCATCACGTCATGCAAAGGGAAACCCTCTGCACGGCTCAAGGCTACTGGTGTAAAGCGTAACTCCATGTAACGGATATGATCCTTGGCCGCATCTTCCACGGCCTCACGAGTTACACGATGGATCACATCCGGTGATTTATAGAACAAACGCAGGGTTTTAAATTTTTCAAGAAAATTATGAAACGTCAGCGGATCCTGGTCCTGTACCTGCACCAGCCCACTTAAATTAAGCAAGGAAACGGGAACCGTCACCCCATGCTTCCTGGCGATCTCCAACATGGTCGAAAGACGCAAAGACCCTTCCAGGTGTCGATGCAACTCGACCTTTGGAAGGGCTAGATATCGGTTAAAGGGAGACGTTTCGTCTGCCATCACTCGTCCTTAACTCTAATGACGTTTACGCTTCTTTTTGCCGCCGCCTATTTGAACCTGGGTTTCTGTTGGCTCACTCGCGGCTTCTGCGGTTTCTATCGGAGTGATCTCCACACGCCGCGGCCTTGCGGCAAACGCGCGGCCGATCACCATCGCGCGCACATCCTCCAATAATTGAGCAAACATTTCAGATGCACGTCCTTTATATTGTACCAGCGGGTCCCGTTGGGCGTAAGCCTCCAGCCCGATTGACACACGCAGTCCCTCCACCTTGGTGAGATATTCCACCCACAACTCGCTGAACGCGCCCAACAACAACTGGCGATGGACTTCATTCAAGACATACTTCCCGATCGCAGAGGAAAGCTTCGCCGCCTCCTCCGCGCCGAGGCTGGATACAGCGTCATTAAGCCTCGCCTCCCCGAAAGCGATTCGCGCCGCCGGACCAAAATCCGCCAGCTTGGTGGCATTCTGGCTCAAACGCATATACTCACTTTGCCCCCACGTCTCGCGCAAGGCGATCTCAGCCTGTTCCAAATGAGCCATCACATCATCCACAACCTGCTCGGTATCTCGACCTTCCAATAATTGAGCGGCGTAGAAAATATAGGTAAAGCGCGTGAAGACCTGCTTCACCTGCTTGTGAGTCTTCTGATCAAAAGCCGTGCGCGCCCCCTGCGACAATGTGATCAACAAACGCAGTCTGCCTGCATCCGTGGAAATATCTTCCCGTTGCAGCAAACCATCCATGTCGCGTTCGATCTGGCTGTTCAAGCGTTCTCTTTTGCGGGCCAGCGCATCGCGAGCCGTGCCCAGCAAAATATCGACCAATTCCTCCCAATCCGAGGGCAGCGGACTCTGCCACTGGATCGGGTCACCCACCCGATTCTGGATCGCACCAATGACACGCGCCGCATGAACGGCCGTCATCTGTCTTTCCACCAATTCCTCGATCTCATCCTTGGCATCTTCGGGGTCGTCGGCTAATTTCTTTTGGATATCGTTCCCGGCCCGAAGGGGGAAGCGCACCAAGGCGCTGATCTCATCCAAAATCTTCTGCGGCTTGGGCGCATCATCACGGTCACGCAAACCCTGGAAGAAGGCATCCAATGCGTCCTGACGTTCGATCAGTTGCTGGTCAAGTGATTCACCGGTCTTCTCCACCAGAGCCTCGATCGCACGCATGGCATGGGCATATTCCGTCTCGATGGATTTGGAAATGATATCCAAAATGGCCGCTCGGGGATCCATGCCGATCTTATCCAGAAGCAATCTGAAGCCATAGGACGGATACAGCCCATGCTTCGATTCGAATGTGGGCTGCACCTGGTCGAGCCAGGCCACCAAACGCCAGGGACCTTCTTCATCCACCAGGCCGGCTTCCACACGCTTGGTCACTTCGGCATCGAGCATTTCTGCCACATCTTCGCCCAATTCCTCTTTAACAAAGATGCGGTCACGCTGCGAATAGATTTGCTGGCGTTGTTTGTTCAAGACATCGTCATATTCCAGCAAATGCTTGCGGACATCGAAGTTCGCGCCTTCAATACGATGCTGGGATTGCTCGATGACACTGCCGACAATACGCGCCTCCAGGGGCAGCGTATCATCCACTTTGAGTCTTTCCATTAACGAACTGACCTGCGAACCACCCTGAATGCGCATCAGGTCATCTTCAAGCGAGAGATAAAAGCGAGAGGAGCCGGGGTCACCCTGACGTGCGGCACGACCGCGCAACTGATTATCGATGCGGCGGGCTTCATGCCGTTCCGAACCGATGACGTGCAGGCCGCCCAGCTGTTTCACACTTCCCATTTCCTCAAAATATTGAAGGAAGTTCATCACCTCGGCTTCATATAAGCCATAGGCAGATGGGTCTAGTTTCTTCAGGGCTTCGCGGCGTTCATCGTGGGTCATATCAAATGGGTCGTGCTGGCCTGCACGGCCCAACACGCGGTTAACCGCCGAGATGACCTCTTCAGCTAATTCGCCGCCGAGTTTGATGTCGACACCGCGGCCAGCCATGTTGGTGGCAATGGTCACTGCGCCGAAGGCGCCCGCGCCCGCGATGATCTGCGACTCTTCCGTATGCCTGCGCGCATTCAAGACCTGATGCTGCACCCCGCCCTGGAAAATCGACTTCAGTCGGCCCTTCGCTGTTTCGGGCAGGCGCAAAATTTCCAACAGGGTATTGAGATTCGCGTCATCGTCGAGGCTGATGTTGGCCAGGCCATGCGGCTTGATGAAGGCGCGTAAAGCATCCGGCGTAATTTTCTCTATCGGTTCATTGAACTGCACCAGGTCGGGTATGAGGCGTCCGTCTTCTTCAATTTTGTTGGCGCGGATGTAATGATCGCGCACCAGTTGAATCTGCATCAGGCGGCGGACGGGTTCACCCTTCAAACGATTCGAAAGCCGGTCGGAGGATTCAACAGACGTGGTACCGACCAGGAGCGGGCGTCCCAATGCGTTATAACGGACGATCTCGGTGACGATGGCACGCAGTTTCGCCTCAACGGTGCGATAGATGACATCGGGATAATCCTTGCGGCGAAAGAAGAGCGGCTCGGTGGTACCGTTCTTCGCAAAGTAGGAATAACTGTAGCCGTCCTCATCCTTGGTTTTGATCTCGGTCAGCGGCGCGCCCTTGCCGTAGGAAAGATACTCAAGGTTGGGCGAGATGGGCGCGACTTCGAGTGTGTAGATCTTATTGAACTCTTCGGCTTCGGTCAGCGCGGTACCGGTCATGCCTGCCAGCTTTTGATACATGCGATAGTAATTCTGCAAGGTGACCGTGGCATAGGTGACCGACTCGGGCTCGACCTTTACGCCTTCCTTTGCTTCCACGGCCTGATGCAAACCATCGCTCCAGCGCCGCCCGGGCATGAGCCGCCCCGTGGACTCATCCACGATGACAACTTTGCCGCCCTGCACAAGATAATCCTTGTTGCGGAAGAAGAGGAATTGCGCGCGCATGGCCTGTTGTAAATAACCCATCAGACGCGCCTGCTCGGGGTTGAGGTCTTCAGGCCGGTCGGGGTCGATTAACTGCACGCCCAACATGGCTTCGACCCGGCTCATGCCGATCTCGGTCAGGTTGATGGTGCGGGTCTTTTCGTCCATCTCGTAATCTTCCGGCTTAAGTTGTTTCACCACCTGCGCCATCCGCCCGTACCATTCCAGGTCGCCAGAGGCAGGCCCGGAGATGATGAGAGGCGTGCGCGCTTCGTCGATGAGCACGTTGTCGACTTCATCCACGATGGCGTAGTAATGCCCACGCTGGACGCGATTCTCCAGACGCATGGTCATGTTATCGCGCAGGTAATCGAAGCCGAACTCGGAGTTCATGCCGAAGATGACATCGGCGTTGTAGGCTTCGACGCGCTCGACCATGCGCAGGTGACGTTGATCCTCATGCGCCGACTCGCGTTCGAAATCGACGATGAAGGCTTTCTTGCCGTTCTCGGTGACCGCCGCCATTTGCAGGACGCCCACGCTCATGCCCAGGGCGTGATAGATGGGAGCCATCCAGCGCGCATCGCGCCGCGCCAGATAATCATTAACGGTAATGAGATGCACACCCTTGCCCAACAAGGCATTCAAGTAAACAGGCATGGTGGCCACGAGGGTCTTGCCTTCACCGGTGCGCATTTCGGCAATCGCGCCGCTGTGCAGGGTAGCCCCGCCGATGATCTGCACGTCGTAATGCCGCAAGCCGATGGTACGCTTGGAAGCCTCGCGCACGGCGGCAAACGCCTCCGGCATGATCTGCTCCAGCGCATCCTGCTCGATCTTCTGGCGTTCCTTATCTTCCAGCCCATCGACATTGCCGATCAACTCGGCGATGCGTTTTTTAAATTCGTCCGTCTTGGCGTGCAGGGCCTCATCGCTGAGAGACTCGAACTGAGCCTCCAACGCATTGACCTGCTCCACCAGCGGGCGGTATTGATCTACGGTTTTCTTTGTGGGGTCGCCACTGAATAGTTTTACGAAGTTCTTAAGCATGAAATCCCTTTCATCGGAAAGGGATTATAACAGGAGGGATATTGGAGGAATGTTAGAGAAAAAACAAACACACGCCGGTCCCCATCCGGCGTGCGCCCCAGTTCTCCCCGAAATATTGCACCAGGGATCCCCTGTGATGACCGGTGCGCCAGGTGGCGAATAGACAATCCCACAGTGCGCTCCAGCCTCCTCCGCCAGGCCTCTGGCGTTCGAGCCACCCAGAAGCTGGAGCGCACCCTGTCCCCACCCCCACTTCCTTTGAAAGTGGGACCCATGTCCCATTTCATTCCCTACAAAGTCTGTTACCCTGAATCATTGTAGGGATTTCACAGCCCCCTTTCAAGCCCTGAGTGTCCGTCTGGCATAGACATTTGTATTGTTTTTTGAAAAAAACTTGAATCACACCAGGCTTTCTGATACCCTGAATGAAACCGATGTGGGAGCATTGTAATGAGTAAAAAAATAAAGGTAGCCATTCTTGACGACCATCCCGCCATTGTGGATGGGTATATGTATCGTCTAAGCAGGGACACCCAGGTGGAGGTCACAACAACCCTGAGCGTAGGCGAAGAACTCGAACCCGCACTCAAGAACGCCCCGGTTGATGTGCTTCTGCTGGACGTCAACGTGCCAACCTCCGCAGAAAACCCCAATCCATACCCCATTTTGCATGTCATCCCCAAATTATTGGAAGCCCATCCCGACCTTAACATTCTCGTCATTAGCATGCACGCCGACCGCGCCCTGATCCGCGCCGTGATGGATGCCGGAGCAAATGGATACATCCTGAAAGGCGATCAGGCGGTCTTTAAGGATTTGGGAAGCGTGGTACGTTCCGTGGCGGCGGGTGGAATTCACTTCAGCCCTGAGGCACACGACCTGTATCAAAAACATCTCAAAGCCGAGAACGACATTCAACTCAGCAAGCGTCAATTGGAGGCGCTCTCCCTGTGTGCCTCCCGGCCGGATATCAAGACCTCGGAGATCGCCAGGATGATGGACATCAAACACTCCACCGCACGCAATTTGCTTTCGGTGGCCTACTTCAAACTCGGCGTTCCCAACCGGGCCGCCGCCATCGTCAAAGCCAGGAAAATGGGATTGATCACTCCCTATCAACAGGATATTCCGAAATCTCTGTAGCTTCGGTTTTTGATTACGGTCTGTCGTCGGCGGTCAAATTTTATGGGTTTTGCGCAAGCCCTGTCTTAACGTCAATAATGGATAAGGAATTTGGCTAATCTCTACCACGGATGAACACAGATTCACTCAGATTTTTTTATGGATTCCGTCAAGAAACCGTCATCTCATCCTTTTCATCGGTGTTTATCTGCGGTTTAAAAGTGTTATCCATTATTCACGTTGTCTTATTATCGATTACGGGATTGTATACCGCGTAATCACAATTGCGTTTCTTATGAAAGGGGAATATGCAATTTATGACTGCGGACACGAACGGACAAATTGGGCGGAAAAGTCGTGACAGTGCGCTATAATCCGCATCACCTCCTTTCAATTGAAAATCCAGTTTCGCAGAGAGAAACCCATGCGCAATCCCCCGCCGCAAAAATGGCAGATCAGTGAACTGTTTATCGCCCTGGCCGTATTCCTGATACTGCTTTGGTACACCTACGGCATTTTATTCGTCGCCCCCTACCCGGGTTTCTCCTACGACACCAACACAGGCCGCATTCTGGATGTCTATTCCCGGTTTGACCAAACGTCCCTGCGGGAAGGGGATGTATTGGTACAGGTTGGCGAAGTGACCTGGGTACACTTCAAAAAGGATTCATGGCTCGTCTTATTTGAAGGCACTCAACCGGGTGAGATCATACACATCACTGTGGAGCGGGACGGCCAAAACATCACCATCCCCTGGAAATTCTCAGGCTTCGACAACGATGAGTTTCAAACGAGATTCATCAATATTTGGGGATTGGCCTTCATTTTCTGGCTGGCCGGGGTGATCGCACAGGGAATCATCCGCCCCAGGGATGGACGCCGGTCCTTATTTATCGCCGTCAACTACCTTACGGCGCTCTGGCTGATCTTTGGGTTTCTGTCCTCGCGGCATTTGTGGGGAAGTTCTATTTTGTTGCATGTCACTACCTGGCTGATCCTGCCAACCTACCTCCACTTTTATTGGGTCTTTCCCCGCCCGTTAAAGCAATTTCCCAGAGCCGTCTGGATTTTGATCTACCTGGCAAGCCTCGCCCTGGCAATCGCGGAGTTTTTTCAGGCCCTGCCGAAAAGCCTGTATGCCCTGGGTCTTCTCACAGCACTGGCGGGCAGTTTCATTCTGACCATCCTCCATTTCATTCAGCAGAAGGATGTACGTCGTGAAATATTCATCCTGGCCATTTCCATCTTCGTTGCTTTCGCCCCTGCCCTTGTGATGGGCATCCTGGTGATTGTCGATTTATTCATCCCGATCGCTCCCCTCTTCCTTTTCGCCCTGCCTTTGATGCCGCTGACCTATTTCTACGTGATCGCCCGCCGCAATTTGGGCGGCCTGGAAATACGCCTCAACCGTTTCATCTCGTTGTATGCCTTTCTCATTCTGCTTGGAACCGCCCTGCTTGTACTTGCCGTTCCGCTCACGAATTTGAACATCAACTATGAAACGAC
>DAOQPR010000125.1:0-7997 GCA_035333265.1 Anaerolineales bacterium | reverse complement strand
GTAGCGCTTTTGCTGTTCTTGTATTCTTCAAAACTGGCATGTAGTTTCGGCGGCATATCGGGGTCGTATAGCGGACGGTTCTTGTATCCGCCGTAGGCGAAGGCGCGGCCAATACCGATGGCGCCGATGGCATCCAGCCGATCCGCATCCTGGACGATGAAGCCTTCGAGCGAGTCCATTTTATTTTCGACGCCTGCACCTTTATAGGAGATGTGCGTGATGATCTTGCACACATTGTCGGCGGTGATGGGGTCTACGGAGCACGAGTCAAGCCAGGCACGGGCGCGAAGCGGGGTTTCGTCGCCCGATGCGTTGAACTTCCAATCGTCGAGGTCGTGTAATAGAGCAGCCAATTGGACAAGATAGGCATCCGCTTTTTCGATCTCGCAAATGGCAATGGCATTCTTCCAAACGCGGTAGATATGCCACCAGTCATGGCCGGAGGAATCATTTAAAAATTCCTGTTTGATGTAATCGGCAGTTTTTTGAATGACTTCGTCGCGGGTCATATCACCAGCCGCGCAAAGATGTAAGTTTGATGCGGATCGCCGTGGAATATTCTTTTGCAAACGGTTCCGGCTCAGAGTTCAAGCCTTTGATACCTGCACGGTATTTGCGGATGTAGGCAGGCATTTTATTGGCAGGCTGGGCCTTGGGATCGATTTTTGCAGTGCCCTTAAAGATGATGAGGTCTTCCTCGCCTTTGGGATCGGCAGTGTTGAAATGCAGGGCAACATTCGGATTGTTGATAATATGTTTGAGTTTGAATGCGCCTGGCTGGCTGTAAATGAGAATGGTGTCCTCGTCCCAAACAAACCAGACCGGCCGCGGTTGAGGTGCGCCCTGCGAGTCGACGGTCGTTAACCAGATAAAGTATTCCTGTTTGAGATGACTTTTTGCCTTACGGCCAAGTTTGGATGTGAAATCGATCATTCTATCTCCATTAAGTTGGTGCGGGATTTGATCAATGATGATTGGCATTATACCCAGCGCAGTCACAAATTGCGCTTTTTTGAGAATGGGGAAAGTGTAATTTTCAGGTGTCATCTCAACACACAGGCCGGGCAAATTGCCCGGCCTGTGTGTTGGGTCACGCCACAATACTTTGAGGTGTGAAAGTTTAACTTCTTGAAAGGATCAGGGAATGCTGAAACCAGAAAAGGATAAGGATGAGGATTCCGGCAAATGTCCCAAAGGGCAGGTACCAAAGCACAAGGATGGCAAATGCCAGAAGCATGCGTCCGCTCCAGGGTTGGTTGGAGGCGTAGCCTGCGGCGGCAGTCAGGCCAAGCAAACCAAGCCCGGCAATGGTCATTTTCATGAAGGTGGAAAGCGGGTCGATTCCAATGGATCGCATAACTCCAGCCCATGGCCCGAGTTGACCTGCATATTCTCCATTTGAGGGTGAAATGTAGTCTCCAGTGGCAAGGGCATGTAAGCCGTCAAAGAACATCCATCCGGCAGTGAGGGCAATCAAGGCGACGATGATCCACTTCATGGCTATTTTTTCAAGATACACATTGCCTGGCGGATCTCGCCCAGATGATAGGCTGAATGAACAACAATGGACAAGGCGCCGCCAATGGTGGCTTCGTTCCAGGCTGGGTTTTCGCTAAAGAGTTTGATCATGCGATCATATGCTTCGCGCAATTTGGATTTGTATGTATCCCATTCTTCCGGTGTGACCTTTTCCACCGTGCGCCAGATGTCCCCCCAATCGCGCGGACTGTTGTCACCTTGCAGGGCGAAGCGTTCGAAGGATTCGATAAAGAAGGTTACGTGTGCCACCTGGGCCGCGAGTGAGGCGCATTTTCCGCCAACAGGGATCGAGGCCTCCTGCGCAGAAATTGTTTCAAGGGTTTGGAAGAGTGAGGTATTTGGGTCGAGATAAATCCCTATGGGCTTCTCGAAGGTCTCGCCCATCAATTGCAAAAGATTTGTTCTAAAATCTTCCGACATTTACCCAGCTCCTGCATATGCAGATTTGAGCCATGCAAGCAGGGCTGCATCCACATCTTTCGCTTCGGTGAGGGCAACAATGTAGTTGCACATACTGCCTTTGGGTTGCTCCACCAACCGTGGATCTTTCTTCAAGCCACTGGCATTAAGTCCCACTTCAAAACGCGTGTTGGTCTTCGGGCCGAGCATGGCGAACTGCTTCTTGCGGCGCAGACTGACATACCCTTTTTTCGGCACGATCTCAAACTCACCAAATTTTTCGATGTGCTTCATCAGCGCCTCATGAATTGGCCGTTGAGCGGCCTTGGCTCCCGTGTAGATCTCATCCAGAAGAGCATCCATCGACTTGCCTTCAGCAGCCCGGGTTCCATCCGATTTGAGGATGGCATGCACCAGTGAATTCGCATCGCCATGCCCCAAACCAAATTTTTCCTTGAACATGTCGCGTAGATCACCGTGTTTGGTTAACCCGCTTTGTTGAGCGGCAGCTGTCAGCTCGGCAAGTGATTTACCGGTTTTCTTTTGAATATTATCCAATTGGGTCTGAACTGCTTTGTCCAGCGTGCTCATTTTCTCACCTCCATCTGGCAAAATGTTATAAAGCAACCTGTAAATGGGCCTTGAACAATACCGTTACAAGCATTTTGGCATCTTCATGTTTAATGCGATACTCGCGCTGGAACATCCAACGGATATCGTTCTCACGGGTCAGTCCTGTACGCTTGACAAGCCTGGCTGCATCTTCAAGCGACATGCCCAATTGAGATTGAATGGACTCCAATTGGTTTTGAAGGGTGGGGGAAAAATCGCTCATGACAGTTCTCCTTTTTAAATGGGCAGGAAAATACAATGTCATAATTATAGAACAAGTTTTCTAATTAATCAACCGTCATTTTTTCGCTCATTCCCGCGCTTAAAGTTCCCAGTCACACGGGCCATAAGCAGTTGCGCCTGGTCTTCATCTGCCAGTGCCACCGCAGAAAGGAATTTCCTTGCGGCTGTTCCGTGCAGCGTCGTCACAGGTTTTCCATGCCAGGAGATAAAAATCTTTCCAGCTTGTGTCTGCAAGAAAGAATAAGGACGCTCACGAAGCCTCCTGCGTTTATCCTGAGGGCGAGGCGCGTTCAAGTTCCTTCTCCAAATCAACACGGGCGCGGATGGCAATTGGCGCGTTAAGATGTTTACGGAGCACCTCTTCGCTCTTGTGCTTGTCGTAATAATCACGGAACATCTGAATCAGCGAAATCGTTTCGCCTTCATAGGCTTCAACCTGAACCTCATCACCGGCTGTGATGTTTCCTTCGCGCAACACGCGCACATATAAGCCAGGCCGTTCAGCGGCTCGAAAACGCTTCACCCATTGACCATCCCCCATTCGAGAAGCAAACGTCCCGCAGGGAATGCGAGGCGCGGTCACTTGCAGGGTCACGCCGCCAATCTGAAGGGTATCTCCGATATTGAATCCAGCAGACTCCAACCCATCGATCGTGAGATTCTCGCCGAACGTGCCCGCCTCCAAACTTCGACCGAGTTCTGCCTGCCACCATCGATAGTCATCCACGCCGTAAATGTAGAGCGCCTGATCCGGCCCGCCATGATGTTTTTTACTGGCAATAAAATCGTCTGCGATACCCAGTTTGTTGATCTGCACTGAACCCGTCACGGGAGTCTTGTAAATGCCGGTGATCTCCTCCCTATCCTTGTTTTTCTGAATCCGTTTTTGCCCAATGTTGATGCTGATTAATTTCATTTTCTTGTTTTATTTCCTTTCGGCCTGCCAGATCAATACCCGATTGCGCCCGCTTTCCTTGGCGCGATACAGCGCCTTATCGGCGCGGCTTAACATGGCATCCAGTGTATCATCCTTCTGTAAACCACATTCCGTCACCCCCATACTGACTGTCACCTTGAACCTATGCGAGCCTGAACGGATCACGGTCTTCTCAAGGGCCTCACGAAGCCGCTCGGCAATACTGGCCGCCAAGTCCTGATCGATTTCCGGCAGCATCAGCACAAACTCTTCGCCGCCCAGCCGTGCAAAAATATCCACGGTCCTTGTGCCTTTAGTGCAGACTTTTTTCAAGGTGAGCAGGGCCTGATCCCCAGCCTGATGCCCATAGGTATCGTTCACCTTTTTGAAATTATCCAGGTCCATCAGAATGAGCGCGAGGCTGCGCCGGTAACGTTTTGCACGCGAAAGCTCGCGTTTTGCCAGTTCCATAAAATGCCGCCGATTGACCACCCCGGTCAAGGAATCGCGGTTGGCAAGCAAATGAAGTTCGTTCTGAATGCTCTTCATACGGGTAATGTCATGAAAGACGATCAACCGCCCGATCAACCTCTCCTTATGGTCAAAGATCGGGGTGGTTTGGGCATTGAGATATGTTACGGATTTGCCTGGTATTTCAATATTGGTATTCCCCTTTGAAGAGATCAATGTCTCACGGTCGCGTGAGGGCCAGCCCCAAAAGGCCTGCTCCACCGTTTGACCCAACATATCTTCTTTAAGTTGCAACAGGTTCTGTGCCGCCGGGTTGATATCCACAATGCGGTGCTGGTCATCGACCACCAGCACCCCATCGGACATCTTCTCGATCAACACATCCCGCGCAACCGGAACTACATCCAGAAAGTGATATCGCAAGAGACTGTAGGTAAACGCCGCCGCAGCGATCGTAAACGAGAATGGAGTATTGTCCGCGCCGGGCAGCGGGCTGATACCAAGAACAAAAATAATACTATTCAACCAGGTAACTGCCATCCCAAAAAGAATGATCCCGATCTGTCTGCGATACAACCCCTTGGAGCGTAGATATGTTCGCACCATCAGAATGGTGGAAAGCAACACAAGGGTATACGAAAAAGCGATGTTAACCCAAAACATCGGCCCGGCATCGAGGATAAAGGCGCTGTTCTCTGTCCGCTTTCCCGCAAAGAACAGACCATGATAACCATCCGTGAATAAAGCGGCCAACACCATCAGCGGCACAAGGTAGATCAATATTGCCAGCGGCCTTTTGAGCCAATCCGTCAGGTGTGCAAGCTGCAACGAAAAGATAAATAATGCCGGTGGAACCGTGACAACGCCCAGATAGGTTATATCCAGCCAGAAATATGAGCTAGGTCCGGGTACGCCAATCCAGAAAAATGCGTATGTAATATCCCACCATGCCAATGCAGAAAGTAATGCGATCAATGCGCTAGATCCAGGCACTTTTCGCCGGGTCAGGGTAATTGCCATGGCAAACAAACAAATCACCCCGGCGATCATCAATACAGCACTATATAAAATATTTGGCGGAGATACCAATTGGATCACTCCAGTTTAGATTTGACATCGATCTATATCGCTTAAAGCCGTTTTGCAGCCACCACACTAAAAATGAACTTCGTCTTGAACACTATAACATTAAAAAGCAGTTCAGGTAATTGCAGGTCAATTAAACATCACGGCTCTCTTAAAATCGAAACCGAGTCCGCTAATCCACACGAATTTACGCGAATAAAAAAACAGCCGCTCGAAAGCAGCTGTTATCGATCATGATCTTGCCTGAAAGGCTACCCGGATTCTGCCCGCTTCTTGAGTGCAGCCACAAAACCCTGAAAATTCTCCGTCAGGTCGGGAATGTTCTTTCCGAAAACCGGTTCAAGCAAACCGCTAAAGATCTCCTCGGTATGAAACTGGGTTCCGCCATTTGCCGTCGGCATCAGGGAATGGGTGCGTTCAGATTTGAATAACCCCAGCGGCATGCCGCCGGTTAACACCAATTTTCGATTCGGCTCAAAGGACGTCACCTTCACAGGAAAGGCCTGTGCGCTCAACTTGGTATGGAACGTCACGGTCTCGCCCAGAGCCAGCCTGCCTTCAATATGATCCATGCCCAGATCCCAGGCTGGGTATCCCGCCGCATCGGTAATGATCTTCCAGACCATCTCCGGCGAAGCATTGATCGTAATGGATGCACTATATCGTTTCATATCTCCTCTTTTTTATTATCGACCCAACTTCAACGTCTGTTTGACATAATCCGTCAGCGCCTTTTTATTGAAATCCCGCCCTGTAATTCGCATGGTGCGCGCCTTACTGCCATCGCCTTCGAGCAGTTCATACTTATCGTTCAAGGCAACGCCTTCAAAAAAGATCAAAGAGACTTTGCCCTTGCCTACAACAGTCTGAATATGATTCTTCGTGGTGGCATACACCAAACAATTCTTCCATTTGATGCTCTCATTGAATGCAGGGCCTGCCGCCAGTACACAATCCCGAATCTCAAGGAACAGCGGTGCGATCTCCTCGTTCAACCCTTCGATATACTCATTGACAATATCATTTTGCGACCTTTTGAATTTCATACGCTTATCCTTTCCATTGAATGTCAGGCTTATTCTATGTCACCCATTTCAAATTTCATTGTAAGAAGCGGACATCAAGTTATCCTGCAAAATGGAAACTGTCTCGAAATAATCCACTGGGGAACGGCCAGTCATTTTTTTGAAGGCATGATTTAAATGCGGCTGGTCGTAATATACATCCGGAGCCATATGTTGAATAATGCGTGGATTCTGCGAGGAAAAATCACAAACCTGTTCAAGAAAAGCCTGCAAATTGCGAATATTCAACAACTCCTTCCTGCTCAAATCAAATGCAGCCTGATACAAGCGCCGTTTATGTCTCGCTGAAAAATTCACAAGCCAGCCAGACTCATCCAAACCTGCTGAAAACAGGGGATACGGAAACCGCTCCTGTCGTTTCGTTTCCAGATGATTCATAACCTGCTGCTTAAATGTCTCAAGATCACCCGCCTCTCCCTCCACCCAGGCCTGTTCCAAAAAATCATTCGCCTTCATCTCCACTGAAAACGATTCCGTGAAACCCAACTTAAGCCGCACCCCGTACATCACCAGGGGCACTGAATAAATGAACTCCACGGGACGCGTGAACAAGGTCTTAAGCGATTGTCTCGGCAGGTGGAATGTTCGCCCCTGCTGCACACATTGAACATCCCCTGACTCAATATACAAATAATCAAAAAACAATTCCGGAATGAAATGGTCAAAAACAAAAGCAGGCGACCCGGCATCCAGGCTCAACCTCCAAAAGAAGGCGATGCCCAAAGCCGGGACACCTGCAAGTTTCCGAAACGTCAGATTCATGGACTGATCGAAAAAATTATAGTCGAATCAATTCATAGGGACCCCACCGTGGAGAAGGGTTTAACCTCTCCACAAAGTATCAGCCACAATAACTCCTGCAAAAATGGAGAGGAAAGAAATCCCCACTCCAAACACCACGCCCGCCAAAACAGAGACCACCACCGCCAGGGCCTTGTTCCAATTGAATTTTTCAATGAACCAGCGCGTCAGCCGCCATGCCAGGATCGCTGAAAGGATGACCGCAATACCGTTGCACATCAGGCTCGTCAATAGCGCCGGTCCGCCCTCACTACCGGTGAAACCATTCAACGCAACCATGGTCATAAACATACTAAGTGCGCCGACGAGCAATAGCAGGATCACCGTAAGGACAGCAGAAATGATGGAAGGGGTTTTGGTGGGCATGAATTTTCCTCGTATAAAATTTATGGTTTACAGTTTACCGGCAAACGTTCTTCTGTGGGGGTGGCAACCGGCACAGAACCTGCATTCACGATCTCATGCGGATACAACAGCCGCATCGAGACGGTATACTCAATTTCATTTTCAAGATAGATCGGCGTCCCGTATTTTGTCAACAGGGCATACACATTCAATGCTTGTTCCCCATCAAGGAAGGTATAAGGAACCTGCGCCAGTTCTCGCAATATCGGCGTTTCCAAATTCCAGTCACGCGTCCGCACCGTTTTCTCCACATCCGCAGCCTTGCCTTCTTTCACGAACAAGACCAATCTATCTGGCTCATAAGCCTTGAGCGCGCCGGGGTTATAGGTTTCTATGAATTCCATGACCTTTCGCATGGGGCGTGCTAAAAAATTTCTGTAGGGCTCAAAGAAGCTGATGCTTTGCGGGTTTGTCAGATACACAGTCAGGCTGGCAAAGTT
>DAOQPR010000124.1:0-8037 GCA_035333265.1 Anaerolineales bacterium | reverse complement strand
CAGCAGGCGTCGCCGTGGCACGAGGCGTGGATGTCGGCGGGGCGGGTGTAAAAGTCGTCGCATGAACCACAGCTTCTTCTGTCGCTGTGCCAAATGTGTTGCTTCTCTGCCCGCGAAAACAGCCCTGCACAAGAAGCATCAAGGCTAGGGCAATAAGGGTCAAACGAGATGTACGCATGTTATTCGTGCCGCAGGGCTTCCACGGGCTCCAGGTTGGCGGCGCGGCTGGCGGGGTAAATTCCGAAGAACAAACCGATGATGGCAGAGAAGCTGGTGGAGAGAATGATCGCATCCATACCAACAATGGGCACAAAATTGTTGCCTGTGGCGGTGGCGATCTTTTCAACAAGAACGAAAATCAGCCAGCAAAATAAGATTCCGATCACACCGCCGATAAGACTCAACAGGGAAGACTCGGTCAGAAATTGAAGCAGAATATCGCGTTTACGCGCGCCGAGCGCTTTACGCAAACCGATCTCCTTGGTTCGCTCCGTCACAGAGACCAGCATAATGTTCATAATGCCGATGCCACCGACCAGAAGCGAAATGCCTGCGATGCCGCCCAGGAAGATGGTCAGCACACCGGTGATCTGGCTGAAGATGCTGAGGAAGTCCTGTTGGGTAAAGACCGTAAAATCATCGATGCCAACCGGGGTGCGGTGCCGCTGCCGGATGATATTGGAAACTTCTTCCACAGCCTGAGGCACAGATTCGGCTGAGGTTGCCTGAACAAAGATCACATCCACTTCACCTCGTGCGCCGCGTTTAATAAGGCGCGCCTGCGCAGTAGTGAAGGGAATGTAAGCGCTGTTATCTTCGGAACCAAAGGCTCCGCCGCCGCGCGCCACCAGCACACCGATCACACGGAATGGCTGGCCTTCGATGCGAATGACTTCGCCCACCACACCATCAGCGTGGCCGAATAAAGCGGTGGCGGCTTCCGGGCCAAGCACCACGACGGACATACGCCCAAGCACCTGTTCCTGATTAATGAACTCACCTTCGGCCAGTTCCAGGTTACGGACTGTGTAATAGTCGGGTGTAATTCCGGAAATACTCGTGTTCGATTTTTCACTGGCAAAGGTCAGTAACGCATTTCCTTGAATAGCTGGAGCGACCAATTCGACGGATGGCGCTGCAAAAGTATCCATGAGTGCATCTGCATCCGATAAGGTCAGCGGGCGTTCATTATTTCCACTGCGGCCTTGCGAGCCTGGAGGGCCGTCCTGGTTGGGCGCGCCGCTGAATACAAAGAGCAGGTTCGTCCCAATGCTGGAAATGGAACCTGTAATGGATGCCTGCGCCCCATTCCCTACTGCAAGCATGGCGATCACTGCCGCAACACCAATGACAATGCCAAGCACAGTCAGGCCGGAACGGAGTTTATTGCCATTCAGGCTTTCGAGCGCTTCAAAGATAGCCTGCCAAAAGGTCATGACATATTCTCCTTGCGTACTTCATAGTCAGAATCCAACAGACCGTCTTTCAGAACGATTACGCGTTTTGTTTGTTCCGCAATGGTCGGGTCGTGGGTCACGATGACAATCGTTGTGCCACGCTCCTTGTTTAGATTGAGAAGCAGGCTCATGATCTCTTTACCTACTTTTGAGTCGAGGTTGCCGGTTGGTTCATCGGCCATGATGATGGCCGGATCGTTAACCAATGAACGCGCAATGGCCACACGCTGCTGCTGACCGCCGGAAAGTTCAAAGGGACGATGATACATGCGTTCCTTTAAGCCAACTGCTTCCAACGCTTTTTGGGCACGTTCACGGCGGCCTTCAGCAATGCCGGCATACCGCAAGGGAAGCTCTACGTTCCCAACAGCAGAAAGCCGGGACAGCAGGTTGAAACTTTGGAAGACAAAACCGATCTTGCGATTGCGAACGCTGGCAAGTTGATCATCATTCATCTGAGCCACCGACTCGCCATCCAAAATATATTCACCTGCGGAAGGCCGGTCGAGGCAGCCAAGTGTATTCATCATGGTGGATTTCCCTGAGCCGGAAGGCCCCATAATGGAAATCACCTCGCCGCGTTTCACTTTAAAGGAAACACCGCGCAAGGCCTGAACCTCGATCTCACCCATGACGTAGGTCTTTGCAAGTTCGCGCGCTTCAATGACCCAGTCCATACTAGCCTCCACCGAAGGGTCCTCCATTAAAAGTTGGCGGATTCAAAATGATCGCATCCCCTTCTTGAAGACCGCCATCCAAAAGAACACTCATCGTATCAGACGATACACCCAGTTGAACGGTAACCGGTACCGGCTGTCCCTCTTTCAAAACGTAGACAACCCGTTCACCATCCACCAAACGAACTGCACGGTTCGGAATTAACAACTGGCCTGTCACTTCTTCGACGATGACACTGACGGCGGCAGTCATTCCAGGTTTAACCTGTTCATCCGCATCGGTCAATTCAATGGTCACCGTAAAGCTGACCACACCCTGAATCGTGTCTCCTGCCTGACCCACTTCCACCACTTTGCCGTGGTAGTCTTTATCCAGCACGGCATCGAAGGAGAGCGTTGCAGACTGCCCTACTGCGACACTATTAATATCCACTTCTGAAACCTGAACATCCACAAGCATGGTGGATAGGTCGTCAATGCGGAAAGCCACCGTTCCTGGAGCAATTTGATCTCCGGCCACCTGGTTGGACTGGGTCACGGTTCCATTAAAAGGAGCCGTCAGCCGCGCCAGATTCAAGGTCGCTTGAGCAGCTTCGACACGCGAACGAGCCGCAGCAACATCAGCGGAGTCTTCGCCCTGGAGCAGGCGTTCGTAATTCCGCTGGGCGTCCTTTAGCTTGGACTCGGCCAGGGCCAGGTCGCGATCGGCATCGTCAATGGTTTCCTGGCTGGCATAGCCTTTATATTGCTTTACACGCAGGTTTCCAAACTGATCGTAATAGGTTTCTTTAATATCGATTTTGCCATTTAATTCCAAGCGCCAGTTATAGGCCTTCTTATAGGCTTCCTCGGCCTTATCTACAGCTTTTTGAGCTTCGAGAAGCGCTGTGTTTGATTGAAGCAAGTCTTCCAGTGCCTTCTGGGCATTGACCAGATCTGCTTCGGCAAGAATAATACTCTGACTGAGGGACGCCTTGCTAAGACCAGCCAGGACAAAATCCTTTGCAACCTCATCACCGATCTGAGCATTGACCTCACCAACGATCCCATTCGTTTGCCAGGTTAATGTTGCAGTTTGGCGGGCGCGGACGCTGCCTGTCGCACCAACCGAGGCGGCCAGGTCACCACGCTCCAATGGGGAGGTTTGAAAAGTAACCGGTGCCTCGCCTTTAGGAAGCAAAAAAACAGCGGCCACGATTAGGACGGCCGCCACGCCGATGATGATCCACACCCGGCGGGAAATTTTCGAAAAGAACTGTCGCATTATGGAAGATCCTCCAATGAATTACAGTCAGCCCACAAAAAGGCATTCTTACTTTGTATAACACAATTCCACCTTATCTACGTGGAGAAATTGTGCAGGTTTTCATTAACATCCATTCTAATTCATATGGTTTGATTCATGGTCATTGGCATCAAGGTGGTTAATGATTATCTAATGAAAGTCGTGATAATTGTCCGAGGGTTTTGTGACATTTAAGCCTATGTCTGTCCGAATAGATTGGTTATCATCCGATAAATAAGCTTTATTCGTAGACCATTATAGATTTTGGAGGCTCCATGCAGGCTGTTCCAAGTGAATTCCTGGCAATTGATCGAAAAGAACGAGCGAATCGCCCCTTTTTTGACCTTGATTTGCGTTCAGCCGAAGAGCGAACGTGCGATTTCAATGACGTTGTCATCGAATTTGACCCCGAACGTGCCATGGTCGAAGCATCAAGGTGCATCCATTGCCCGGATCCAGCCCCATGTATGGTAGCCTGCCCAACCGCCAATGATATTCCTTCTGCAATGTGGTTGATTGAGCAGGGAAAGTTTGTTGAAGCGGCGGCGATCTATCACAAGACCAGCTCTTTGCCTGAGGTTTGTGGACGGGTCTGCCCGCACGAATCTTTGTGTCAGGGTTCCTGTGTGTTAAACAAGCATCATCAGCCTGTATTATGCGGGGAACTTGAAGCTTTCACGGTCGATTATGAACGGCGAACCATTGGGTATAAGCTCAAGAAAGCCGCTCCCAGCGGAAGGAAAGTTGCGGTTGTAGGAGCAGGTCCGGCCGGGTTGGGATGCGCAGATATCCTTGTTCAAAAAGGCCATGAAGTGACCGTCTTCGACTCCAAGCCTGCATCCGGTGGTCTTCTCGTGTATGGAATTCCAAATTTCAAGCTTTCCAAAGAAGTCTGGCGCGAAAAATGGGAGCAGTTCGAAGAGGCTGGAGTGAAGTTTGTACCAAACACATATATTGGCCGGGACAAAACCATTGACCAGTTATTTGCTGAAGGTTTTGAGGCTGTCTTTATCGGTGTTGGCTCGGAAGTCGACGCAAAAATGGAAGATACGCCAGGTACCGACCTGGACGGTGTGTACGAAGCTACCGACTTTCTCATTCGTGGAAACATTCCAATGGATCAGTTGCCTGAAGATATGAGGAAGCCTCTCACCATCGGGAATCGCGTCGTTGTGGTAGGCGGTGGTGATACGGCGTCGGATTGTTTGCGTACTGCGCTACGCCTGGGCGCCGAGGAAGTCACCTGTTTATACCGCCGTACTGAGAACGAAATGCCCGGTGGTAAGAAAGACCGAAAGATGGCGCGTGAAGAAGGGGCAAAATATCGCTTCCTCACCCAGCCGGTAAAGTTTATTGCCGGTGCAGATGGAAAACTTGCCGCGGTGGAATGCATTGAAATGAAACTGGGCGAACCAGATGCCAAAGGTCGTCGGAAACCGGTACCTGTGGAAGGCTCAAATTTCAGCATTGCCACAGATACTGCCATCCTTGCCCTGGGTTATTGGCCCGACCCCATTATCAGCAAGACCACGCCTGACCTTGAAACCTACAATTGGGGTTTGATCAAAATGGCGAACAAAAAGACCGGCGCCACCAGCCGTGAAGGTGTCTTTACCGGCGGTGATTGCGCCACTGGCCCAGACCTGGTGGTTACCGCCATGGTTGGCGGAAGGAATGCTGGGTTGGCGATTGATGCGTATTTGAAGAACAAGAAATAGTAAATTACCTGTTGAGGGCAGGTCGTTAGCACGGCGGAGCTGAAAAGCCCCGCCGTGCGCTTTTTTGTGAAGCGGGATAGCGCAATTTGCGGCCATGGGCATTATATCTACAGTCACAACTGGGTATAATCCAGCCCATGATTCAACGCATTCTACGCGGGTTGGAGATTACCGTTATCCTCATCCTACTCGCATTACTGACCGGTTACAGCAATCCTTCGCTTACGAACTCCATTGAAAAGGTTCGCGCCTACACTCGAAACATCGAATTCGATTATATGGAATGGATGGCCAATGCCATCGTCCTGAAAATGAAGGCGGCCTCCATCGATGTTCCATACACCATGGAACGTACTGAGCAAAAAAAGCTTGTCATGGAATATTTGCGGGTAACGCAAACCATCCTTGAGAAGGAAAATCAACTTTCACAGCTTTATGCCGATGCCTCCCTTCCTGATAAAGAAAAAGCCACGGAAGACATACGCAGCGAACTTGCCGAGTTATATGCCCGCCAAAGCGAGCTGGCCCCATTGGCAGAAGCCGTTCTGCAGGATCAGATCAGCCAGGTGCTTGCCAAAAACGAATTAACCGCTGGCGGGCAGCCCATTCCAAACGTTTGGTATCATTCCACGCCGTTGCCCATGGCGCTGATCATCTCGCCACGCGATCACATCGAACAAACCGCGAATATATCAGTTAACACAGACTTGACCCTGGACGAACAAGTGAAGCTCGAAGATGAAGTTGCACATGGGTTGGATGTATCCACCCTGGTCGTTCAAATTGGAGGTGTGGGTGTATATCCCACCATGGTAATGCGCACCACCAACCTGCCGTGGATGCTCAGCACCATTGCCCATGAATGGACACACAACTATCTCACCATGCGTCCATTGGGCATGCTTTATAGCGAAACCCCCGAACTACGCACCATGAACGAGACGACTGCGTCCATTGTCGGTGATGAAATTGGAGCCTTGGTGATCAAAGAGTTTTATCCGGAATTACAAGCATCCGCCTCTCCACCGCGCCTTGGCCTGATCTCCCAACCCTTTAACCGACCGGACCCGGGAACATTGCCCCGCCCACCCTTTGACTTTCGCGCCCAAATGCACGAGACCCGTATCAATGTAGATGCCATGCTGGCCGAAGGAAAGGTCGAAGAAGCCGAAGCGTATATGGAGGAACGACGCCAAATCTTTTTGAAGAACGGCTACCTCCTGCGCAAGATCAACCAGGCTTATTTCGCGTTCCATGGCGCGTATGCCGATGTGCCCGGCGGCGCAGCAGGAGAAGACCCGGTTGGCCCGGCGGTACGTGCCTTGCGGGAACAAAGCGACTCGCTTGCAGACTTTGTCAAAACCATCGCCTGGATGTCATCATTCGATCAACTTTTGGAAACTGTTAATCAGCCATGAAAAAAATTCTTTTTACGTTCTTATTTCTTTTTTCTGTTCTTTTATTAATTGCATGTTCTGCAAAAAACTCAACCCCGCCCACAGCGACTCCCATTACTGTGTTAAACCCGATTCTGCCTGTAACACCAACAAAGGCTTTTAGCTGTTCCGTAGTTGTACAATCAGACATCACCCCCATTCCTGATTCGATCATCCCAGCCGTTACAGAGTCGGACTTTTCCATTGGCCCTGAAGATGCGCCGGTAACCGTTGTGGAATATTGTGATTTCCAATCGCAGGGTTGTTATGTCATGGCTCAGACCATGGGCGAGATCATGAGGAATAATGAAGGCAGTATTCGCTTTGTTTTTCGTCCATTGCCACTGATCGATATCCTCGACAAATCAGATGATTCGGCATTGGCCGCCCTGGCAGCCGCAAAACAAGAAAAGTTCTGGGAAATGTACGATCTGTTATTTGTTCACTATGCTGAATGGGTAAATTTAAGCGAAGGACAGTTCAAAAGCTGGTTAAGCAAGGAAGCTCCGAATGTGGGGATCGACGAGAATCAACTTTCAGAGGCGATGAAAGCCCAGGAAACCCAAGACCAACTCCAGGCGGCGTATGAGGCGGCAAAACAATTGAGCATTCCAGCGGTGCCGCTGGTCATGATCAACGGCACGATCCAAAATTATGTGCTTGATTATCGAAATCTAAGTGACACCATCGGTTTGATCCTGCTTGGAAGCAAACAATATACCGAATGCCCGCCCTTTGTGATCGATGTGAATAAGCAATATCTGGCAACTGTGGAAACGGAAAAGGGAAATTTTGTTATTCAACTATTTCCTGATAAAGCCCCACAGGCGGTGAACTCGTTCGTGTTCCTTGCGCGCCAAGGGTGGTACGATGGCGTGACGTTTCATCGCGTGATCCCCGGCTTTGCTGCACAGGCCGGTGACCCCAGCGGAACAGGCCGTGGCAACCCTGGCTATTTTTTTGACAATGAAAACAGCGATCTTCTTTTCACCAAACCCGGTGTAGTGGGCATGGCAAATTCCGGCCCGGATACGAATGGAAGTCAATTCTTCATTACCTTTGCCCCGGCAGCGCATTTGAATGGGAATTACACCATCTTTGGGCAGGTCATCAGCGGGCTGGATATTGTTGAACAGCTTACCCCGCGAGATCCCTCCCAAAGCGGCATTCTACCGGCTGGCGATAAGATTTTACAAATAACAATTGACGAGAAATGATGCAGACACAAAAAAATCATTGGCCTTCGTTAAGTCTGCTGGTCATTTTTGCATCCAGTTTTTTTCTACTTGTCATCCTGAGTGCTGTGACCGCGCTCATATCGGCGATGGATTTATTATCAAAACGGGGAGATCCTGCCGGGGAAATGATCAGCGCGTTTGCTTTTGGTTTCATTGCATTTCTATTATGTGTGTGTTGTTGGTTTGTTCTTCAAAAGACACTGGGCAAGGAAAATGCAGATTTTCC
>DAOQPR010000123.1:1518-8048 GCA_035333265.1 Anaerolineales bacterium | reverse complement strand
GTGCCGCAAGAGATGAGCACTGCGGACATGAACAGAATGGCAACGATTTTCTTCAAAATAAAATCCATTTACGATTGGGGCGTGACCGGTTGTGCCGGGCGGGCGACCGATGCCATCATCTCTTGGGTCACATCTTTGCCGCCGGTGAAGTTGGTGTAGATCGAGCCGATGGTGTAGATCGGTCCCCATGGAATACCCCACCAGCCGAGAACCAACGAAAGCAGGGTGAATCCCAATCCCGGGGTGATGGCACTTTCATCAGCTTTGATGAAATAAATCCCAGAACTTCTGCGAAAGGTCATAACGAGGATCGAAATACAATATTGATACATTACGAACTTGCCGCCTCTTGCAACTTCTGATTGAACTTGCGATACTGTCATGCCTTCAATGCCGTTTATTTTCATGAGATATGTCCGCTCCTTTGATGGGTGAGAGTGAATAGGGTTGACAAAAGAATTGTCAGAATGACCAAAATAAATAACAGGATGCGCGGGGCACCGCCTTGTGCGGGGTTGGTCAACCCGGCTTGAAAAAGAAAAATCAAATTGAGCAGGAGATACAAACCTATTGCGCCAGCCGAAACCGTTTGTGAGACCTGCTTCAGCCAGCCAAAGAATAAGATCGCCAGCCAAACGAGAATGACGAGATTCGATGCGACCCGCAGAAATTCCAATTGATCTGTAGCGGCGTGGATGAGAATATCAATGATCTGAATAAGGCCGATCCCGACCATTTGGGTGTACTGGATTGAGTTTGCAGGTTTTAACATGCTGCATCTTTTCAGGATGTTAAACCGAATGTCCTGTCCATGGGCCGACACCTTCGATGCGGTTGACACGGATATGGGTGATGAAACCGGGAGGGGGATTATCCATGGGAGGGAATTTCACGCCAGGCCCCATATATACATAAGCCAGTTTTTGCAGCAGTTCGGCTGCACCGCCTTCTGTAATGTATGCTTCGCCATAGATCACGGCATATTCGGTCAACCCAAAACTGCTTTTAGTCGATGCTTCAAGCGAAATGACAACGTTTGGATTGCGTTCGATGTTCTTAACTTTTTGGTTGCGCGGTAAATGGGCAGCGACGATCTCATCCCCATCCAGCCCGATCCATACAACCGTAACCTGCGGACTGCCATCCTTGTTCATGGTGACGAGATGAGCATGCACCCCCGATTTGATCAAATCTTTGAGCTCTTGTGGAATTTTCATGATGTTCTCCTTTTTGATTTTTTCTAATCTGCACTAATGGATACAGGAGCCTCTTCGGCGGTTGAAGTTTTTTTCTCTTTCAGTTCGATGCGTGGAGTGAAGAAAACCGTGATCAGCGCCAATACAGCTGAGACAAAGGCAATCACGAAAACCAGATTAATGGCATTGGCCAAAGCCAGCCGCGCTCCCTCATTGACAATGGCTGTAGCGTCCTCGGCTGGCTCGAGCAATTGAGTGACCAGTTCCGGGCTGAGGCCAGAAGCGCCAAGGTTCGCGGCGAGACGAGCGCTCAAGGCGGCGCCCATTGCACTCACACCGAGCGTCCCGCCGATGGAACGGCTGAATTGCATTGTAGAGGTCGCAGTGCCTAAAAAGCGCCGCTCCACCGTGGTCTGAACTGCAATCAAATAGGGGGGAATCGAAAAACCCATGCCGATCCCCATCAAAGTTACAAAGAACATGATGAACCTCTGACTTGTTTCTGCATCGATCTGCGACATAAAAAACGCCCCAACTACAAGCAGGGAGGTTCCAATCAGCACCAGACGGTAATATCCAACCTTCAACAAAAGCCTTGTACCGATAATGCTTGAGGCTACCCAGCCCAGCAACAGCGGCGTAATGGTAATTCCGGCCTGAGTAGCGCTGGTTCCCAACACTGACTGAACGAAAAGTGGGATAAATGAGATACTCCCAAACAAAGCCCAGCCTGAAAATACGCCATGTGTAATGGCTGTCAAAAACAAACGGTCATGCCGCAATAGTTTGATCGGCAGAATGGGGTCAGCGGCGCGCGATTCGACCCACATCAGCGCAATGAACAAAACAATGGACAAGCCGATCAGGCTCAAACTCGTGGCTGATTTCGTATCCATCAACCCCATCAAAAGTGAGACAATACTGGCAGAAAGAAGCGCGGCTCCGGCATAGTCAATGACGGGTTTGGCGCTGTTACGGGCTGAGTCTCGCCAGGCCAGACCCACCAGAGAGGCCGCTAACAAGCCCGGAACAACGTTTATGTAAAAGATCCAATGCCAGGAAAGCTTTTCCACAAGAAAGCCGCCCAACAACGGGCCAATGATGGACGAAACGCCCCACACACCGGAAAAGAATCCCTGCATCCGCGAGCGTTCTTCGAGAGTGAACATTTCACCGATAAGGATAAAAGCCAATGGCATGACTCCCCCGGCGCCAATGCCCTGTAAAGCCCGCGCAAAAATAAGCTGGGTCATGCTTTGCGAGAGACCACTTAACATGGACCCTGCCAAAAAAAGAATCATCGCAAACAAATATAGGTTTCGGCGGCCATAAAGATCAGAGAGTTTGCCGTAAAGAGGAACCGTGGTTGTGGAAGCCAGCATATAGGCCGAGAAGACCCACGAATAATGTTCCAGCCCGCCAAGCTGCCCAACAATGGTGGGCATGGCTGTCGCTACGACAGTGGATTCCATCGAGGCGAGGAACAGGCTGAGCATGATGCCAATCGTCACAAGAATGATTCGATTTCGTGTCATTTCTTAACTCATTTCTTTTTCCACTAAGTATACCGATACTTCCAGCGATTTTTGGGAGATTTTGTGTACATTCGCGGATAAAATCAGAACATGTTTCGAAAAGAGTTGCTTTCTTTGATGAGTGTTTTTCTTTTTGGTATTTCTGCCTGTGCTGGGCAGACAATTCCCCGCCCGCTTCCGACTCCGTTCAGCCTGAACAGTTCCCCGGAAGCCTTGCCAACCCAGACGCTTTTATTTCCGACTTCTACTTCTACAATACCTGCAGCCACTCCAATTCCCTGGCAAGAGCGGGATGTGATTCCCGCTACGATCTCACCCCACATGCTGGAGGTGTATCAACGAGGCATGGAATTGGGTAATAACCCACATGCATTTTCCAGAATCGGTGATGGCAACGCTTCTGCTGAATGGTTTCTCACGGATTTTGACCGTGGAACAAGTTATTACAACCTGGGTGGATATGAGTCTTTGCAGGCAACGATCGATTTCTTTCACGGTTCGTTCGCGCGTAAGAATATCTCGGCGGGTCGTGGATTTAATACCCTAATTATTCTTGACCCCTCCAAAGCCGACAAGCAATTGTGTGAATTGAATGAAACTCCCCTCGTCTGTGAGTTGCGCATTAACAAACCTGCCTTTGCCCTGATCCTGATGGGCACAAATCAAGTCTGGCGGCCGGATGAGTTCGAGCAGGGGATGCGGGAGATTTTGGAAACACTTATTGCGCGTGGAGTCATCCCTGTTCTCTCCACCAAGGCGGATAATCTTGAAGGCGATGGGCGGATTAATGCGGTCATCGCTGCTTTGGCGGATGAATATCAAGTTCCATTATGGAATTTTTGGTGGGCGCTTCAACCCCTGCCGGAGCATGGTTTACAAACCGATAACGAACATATCACCTGGGCTGGTAATGATTTTTCTGACCCGGTAAATATGCAAAATGGCTGGCCCTGGCGCAACTTGTCTGCATTGCAACTACTGGATATGTTAAAGAAGCAAGTCGTGGATGTGGCTGAATAAAAAGCGACAACTGTCTTTAATTCAGTTGTCGCTTATCTAACACGATAAATATCTTTATGTTGGCTCCTTATTTGGAGAGGGTATTCTTTTTTAGGATTAGCCTTGTGGTGCTGTTGAGAATGCTAAAACATAAAAACGAATAGGCTACTAGGAATTCAAAAATTTCATCGTCCATTTGAGTATCATAATGTTCCGGGTAAAAACTGAAGGGATGAAAGCCCAACGTTCCAAATCGTATGCCTACAACGATCCATACGAGCAACGTCCCCAGATAAATATTGATCGCGAATCTGCTGGGGACGGGGAAATAAACGTAATAAAGCAATTTTTTAGCCTGCTCGTCCTTTTTTATTAAATATGGGATCAACAGAAAAAATGTAAGTGTAATCAGGAAAAACAAGTTCGAGAAGACGCTGATACTTCCAATGTTGTGCAAATTAGTTTCATTTTGAATATTGACCTGGCTAAGTAATTCCGGGGTCTTAATCCCAAAAATCCGCTGACCCCAGCTTATTTCCTCTCCTAGACACAGAAAGAAAAAAAACATCAAGAGAATGTTGTTAATGATCTGACGTTTTCGACTTTTGTTTTTTAGAAGTTTTATGACATAAGCAAACGAAACGCCAGCAGCAAGCAGCCAAAAGATTGCCGACCCTGACTCGATTACCCCATCCTCCTTGAGGAGGAGTTGATATCGACTTACATTGAAAAGCGCGAAAAAGATAAGGATTGCGCCCATAAGGATGAATAAGGCGATCAATATGTAGCCAATATTTGCCTCGTAAATATTTTCAATATTGATCGATAGATACTTTGATTCATCCATTAATTCGGTAACATTTGTTTCGATTTTCTCTCTAAAGATAAAAAAAACAACAAACGATAATATATTGATGATATTGACCATTACAACGAATGATTTTTTGTCGAGGTCATAACTGAAAACGATTATACCTGCGACTATAAACATTATGGTCAATAGTGTCCATAACTTTAGTATTGTATTTATACTCAGCTTACTTAATATTTGCATCATAGGATGATCCTCCGTGCTATGTACTGAGAGTAGACAAGAATATGCCTAAATGAAAAAGCCCAAAATCTTTTTATTTCTTCGATATTTGATGGGGAACTCTTTTTGGTGCGTGGATTGGACAGACATTGCTGTTTTCTAAAACAAGCGGACAGAAGCGAATCTGTGCGTATAGTCAATGTTCCAAGCATATAAGAGTTCCACCCTCAAAAAAGTCTTATTTTTAAATCAATCAATATCACATTAACATTGTGTTAATGTGATAAATATACCAGAGTTTAAGATTTTATCAAGGGGGAGGTTCAACAAATCAGGAATACACCCCACTCCTTTTTGTTTCAGAATACGTATCGGCATAAGATATATCGGAAAACTAAATGGTTTGACCTTCCTGCTCCCTCAACACTGCATATACATTCACCGCCTGATGTTTGCCTTTGAACACGATCTTCCCCAACTCCTCCACAAGGAAATTTTCTCCCAGCCCTTCGCGCGTATAGTGATCCACCAAAAGGGGGCGCAGCGCTTCCTTCGTATACTCTTCTATCCGGTCAGCTAAATTCACTGTATCGCCAATACAGGTATAAATGGCCCGATTCTGTGTACCTGTATACCCCACGGTCATTTTGCCCGACGCAATCCCGATCCCAATATGTAACTGAACCTTACCCTGCTCACGCTGGTCTTGATTAAATTCCTTCAATCGTTCCAGCATCTTCAATGCGGCCCGCACCGCCTTCTCACGATGATCGGCAAAAAAGATCGGCGCACCGAAGATGGCCAGCACGCCATCCCCCATCATTTGATTTACCGTCCCGCCATTATCTGAGATAGCATCGAACATCATACTAAAATAACGATTTAGCAGGTCAATGGTCTCGCTCGCATCCTGATTCTCAGCAATCGTTGTGAACGAACGAATGTCAGCAAACAACACACTGGCCGTCACTTGTTTGCCGCCCAACGAAAAACCCGTGCGCAGCAATTCCTCTGCCACTTCTTTCGTCGCAAAAGTGCGGAACAACTTCCTTTGCTCATCGCGCAGGCGTTTCTTTTCCAGGCTTGCATTCACGCGCGCCCTCAGCAGGATCGGATTTACAGGTTTCGTCAGGTAATCCTCCGCTCCCAATTCCACACACTTCACGACTGCATCCAATTCCTCCATTGCAGAAGTCATAATGATTGGCGTTTGCCGCAAATCCACATCCTTTAGGCAGGCCTCCAACACCTCGAATCCATTCATAACCGGCATTTCAATATCCAACAGCATCAGGTCAAACATCCCTGTCCGAAATTTCTCCAACCCTTCCCGGCCGTTTTCCGCCGTTTCCACGAGATGACCTTCACTTTCCAGACTGCGCGAAAGCAACATCCGGTTGATCTGGTTGTCGTCCACAACGAGCAAATGGGCTGGTTCGAAAGATGAGACCATGGACTTATTTTAACTCGTCGAGCTGAATCTTCATCTGTTCGTACGCCTCTTGCAGGACCTCAAGCCTGTTACCAACTTCAAGGTTTTTATCACGCCCCATCATTTCCAACTCACGCGCCAGAGCAGCGAATTCCAGCGCACCAAACGTTGCTCCATTCGATTTGAGGGTATGGGCCGCCCGTCGAAACGTCTCGGTATCGTTGGATGCAATCGCAGACTTTAATAAGGCGAACTGTAAGGGTGCATCATCAAAAAATGCAGTCAGCAACTCCAACACAAATTCCTCCCCAGTCGATTCCTTCAACGTATCAAAG
>DAOQPR010000123.1:0-1418 GCA_035333265.1 Anaerolineales bacterium | reverse complement strand
AGTCAGCAACTCCAACACAAATTCCTCCCCAGTCGATTCCTTCAACGTATCAAAGATATTCTTATCTATAACAGGCATGGTTCTCCAATTAATTTCGTACTGTACATGCGGCGAGACATCGCGGGCGGCACCAACAGATCAAAACTCTTTTCGGTTTGCCCGAAATAATGCCTCTACAAGTTCGGCCACGCGAATGGGTTTGGGTATGTAATCATTCATACCGGCTTCCAGGCACATTTCACGGTCTCCTTGCATTGCATTTGCAGTCAAGCCGATAACAAATGGATGCCGGTCCGGTTTACGAAGAATGATCTGGCGTGTTGCTTCCAGGCCGTCCATTTCTGGCATTTGTACATCCATCAAGACCACGTCGTAGGTCTGGCGTTCCACGGCCTGAATGGCCTCTAATCCATTGGAAGCTACATCGGCACGGTATCCCATTTGTTCCAACAAGCGTATGGCCAGTTTTTGATTGACCGCATTGTCTTCAGCCAGGAGAATTCTCAATGGGTGTCGCTGAGCCATTTCCGGGTCCGGCTTGAAGCGCTGGGCGCTTTCGCGCTTCTGTTCCTCATCGATCTCCACGAATAATCCAACCAGAGTATCGAATAACTGGGATTGCTTGATCGGCTTGGTGAGGAAGGCGGAGAAGATTTCGATTCCATCCCCCACATCCCGCCGCCCAATGGAGCTGAACAACACCAGTGGGAATTTGACCTTATCTAACTTGCGAATCCGTTGTGCCAGTTCAAGACCGTCCATATCGGGCATGTGCATATCGAGGATGGCGATATCAAAGCTTTCTCCGCTTTCCAGCCAATTCAACGCCGTTTGTGGCGATTCAGTGTCGCGCGGCACCATGCCCCATTTTGCGGTTTGTACATTGAGGATATAACGGTTGGTGGCATTATCATCCACGATCAGGACGCGTTTATTATGCAGGGCAGGTTGTACGCCAAGATAGGCATGTTTCTTTTGCGGCGGCAATTCTGCGAGCTCAGCCTTGACCGTAAAGATAAATGAAGAACCTTTGCCAAGACCTTCACTGACAGCACGCAAACTGCCTCCCATCATTTCAGCCAGTCGTTTGCTGATGGCCAACCCCAAGCCGGTGCCGCCATATTTGCGGGTGGTGGAAGAATCAGCCTGGCTGAATGACTGGAAAAGGCGGCTCATTCCTTCTGGCGAAAGACCAATGCCGGTATCGCGTACTGCAAAGGTCAAAAGGACTTTTTCTTTTGAGTCTCCATTCTTATAGCGTTGGCTGGAGACACTCAGCACTACTTCGCCATGGTCTGTGAATTTGACGGCATTGCTTAGCAGGTTGGTCATGATCTGTCGCAGGCGTGTCACGTCACCCACAATGGCAGGCGGAATATCGCCTTCAAAGAGATAGGCAATATCAATGCCTTTTTCAA
>DAOQPR010000122.1:4700-8068 GCA_035333265.1 Anaerolineales bacterium | reverse complement strand
TTGCTGCGGCTTCTTTATTAAGGATACTTGGTGTTTCTCAGGAGGTGATCCTGGAGGATTACTTGCTGACCAATCACTATTTGCTATCTGCCTACCAATGGAATCTTATGATTGCTGGTTTTGTAAAAGGCAGACATTTTGCGAATTATATTCGCGGCTTTCTGCGAGCCCACCCTGATTATCTCACCGCGGCTTTCAGGGCTGCAGAGCAGTCCCATGGCTCCTTCGAGGATTATGTTCGTGCAGGTTTGGGCCTTAATGATAAGGACGTGAATAGATTAAAGGATATATACCTTGAGGGCTGATCGGAATCAAGCTCAAAAAGGTTGCGCATCTCCTACAGGGGGAATGCATACCCTTTACAGCAATCATACACTTTATTTAGTGGACGGATCTGATTTCTTATTCCAAAAGCCAGTTGGCAGCTGTATCAAAGTCGTCGAATGCTCGTGTATCGGACATGGCGATCCTGCCAAAGTAATCTAGAAATGCTTTGCGAATGCCTGTCATGCCAAGAACCGCAGTTTTAGCTACATACTTTCGTGTGTCTGTAATGCGTTCTGTAATGATTTTTTGGATACTTGAAGTCATTTTAGTGTTTCTCAAATCGACAAGCACAAGCACCGAGTGCAGAGGTTTTAAATACATCTCTTTTCCAATCCCTGTGAGAATGTTATTGACTTCGCGTTGTAGCTCTGAATCACTATCATGAAAATTGGAAAAATCAATATTGAGAATTTCCCTTCCCTGGTGTTCGATCCACTGTGACTTCATATATTTAGACCTTTTGGGGCGGATATGTTTTCTTCAAGTCTGCATATCATGATGTTGCAATTTTATTTGTATTCTACACCTAAAATGTTGGACTGTGATCGCGAGTAAGGATTTCCTTTAATTCAAACATGGATGTGAAGGGAATGGCTCCCGCCTCTTCCAGTTTTTGAGCCGGTGTGAAGGCTGCGTAGCCATAAACTTTCATTCCCGCGCGGACTCCCGCTGTGACTCCGGGGATGCTGTCTTCTATCACAATGCATCTGGATGGTGAAATTCCAAAAGACCGTGCTGCCTCCAGGTAAACATCGGGGAAAGGTTTGGGGTTGGGGACTTCCATGCCGCTAAAGATATGTTCTCCGAAAAATGGCGCCAGTTTTGAAAGCCGCAGACGTTGAGCGATCTCCCCCCGGTGCCCGTTGGAGGCAACACAAATGGGGACGTTAAGGCTTTCGATGAGTTCATGAATACCATGAACGGTCTTTAACTCACTCTCTGACAGGACAGCCAGGCGTTTGTCGAATTCGGACAGGAAGTGTTCTGGAGGTGTCCAGTTCAATTCACGGGCGGTGGTGTTGATACGATCAGGCAGTGTAATACCGGAGAATTTGCGTAAGTAGGTTGGCTCATCTACGATCTGGCCGGATTCTTTTAGAAGTTGAACAAAGACATGATTGGCAAGCGGCTCGCTATTTACGAGTATGCCATCGCAATCGAAAATGGCAAGGTCAAATGGAGGTGGATTCATAACTGCGGGATTATACATGGGAAATTTCTGCAATATGATTGCAGGATAAATTCACAGGGTGGAAAATGCTTTTTGGGGCTGGCAATTTTAGGCGGAAAGGGAGGCGGTGTCAGGTTGTTTCATCCTCTGATTTTTCCTGCTTGCTGTTTTCCTTCTTTCGAAAGTTGTTTGCCTTGGATTGCAGGTCACGAAAAAATTCTGAGTTTGCTATTTCATCCACTTGTTGATTTCGTTTGGCTTCATCGATCTCAATGCGCAGGTTTGTGACTTGTTGTTGGAGTTTGACGACCCGTTCACGCACCTTTTCGAGCATGATGTTGAAAACGCGGGCAAGTGTATCTACTTCGTTGTGGATGGAGCCTGCAAAAAGTTTTGAGATGTCAAGATCATAATTCCCTTCGCCAATGGCGTCTGCCGCACGGGTGAGCGAGATGATTGGGCTGGTAATGGTGGCAGAGATCCAAAAGATGGCAACGAAGAGGATAAGATACGTGATAATACATGCAATCAGGATTGTGCTGCGAATGGATGTCTGCACCTGATGCACTTCGCCTGCTGCAAAATCGATGCCAACTCCGCCAATGATCTGCCCTTGTGCATCGGTGATGGGCAGCCAGGCAGAATACCATTCACCCCAATCATCAATGTAGGCTTCCAGTTGACCTTCATTATTTGTAGAAAGTGTCACTCCGTCGTAGATCTCTGGTTCCTCGAATGATTCAAGAAAAAGTGTGGATTTTTCAGGGTTATATCTGGCGGCGAGATCGGCAATATATATACCTTCCTTGTTCACCGTATCACTGATCCAAATATACGGCCAGGCCCGCGGTTCGATGCGATGCACCACTTCCAGCCAGTCCATGAGATTTTGATAACGTGGGTCGTCAGAAAAACCTTGTGGCTGAGGTTGACCATATTGTGTACGAACGGCTTCCAGATCGCCATTATTGAAAATGGCATCTTCCCATGCCAATCCGGCTGCATTGGGTTCACCCTCTTGGTAAAGCGCCAGGAGTTCCTGCACGTCGATGTTGAGGGCAGCCATTTGCACAGTTTGAGTTAAGTCCTGCTCGATCTGTTCAAGCGCTTTTTGAGTGACAAAATTGTAAAACCAATAAAAAATCCCCGCGGTGACAAGGGTGAACACAGCGGAAAAACTGATCAATAAAAGCCAGCGTACGCTTAGATAAATACCTGATGACTTTTTATTTGCTTCCGTCATGATCGATTCTCCGGTTGTACGTGCCATTCTTGCCAAGACATTTCGAAGATTGTACCGCACTACTCTTTAAATTAATATCTCCCGCTGTTAAGCGGGAGATATTAGATTGGAATATTTAATTTTATCCGTTGCGGTTTCTTCCGCCGGAGCCTTCCCGGCGATTGCCGCCTCGGAAGCCGCCACCGCCTCGTTCTTCGCGAGGGCGTGCCACACTTACTGACAGAGTGCGGCCCTGGAACTCTTTCCCATTAAACATGCTAATGGCATTGTCCATATCCTGCTGGGTTGCCATCTCTACAAAGGCGAATCCCTTTGATCGGCCAGTCTCGCGATCCTTGATCAAGGCCACGGATTTAACGGTGCCAGCCTGGGCAAAAAGGGTTTGCAGATCGGATTCAGCAGCCGTATAAGCAAGGTTCCCAACGTACAGTTTGTATTCCATATTTCTCCTAATGTGTGCAATGCGCGGCGGCACTGACGGATAAAAGCCCTGCCGGATGTTGCCTTGGATCAGGCAGGCGAAGCATGTGGCTTGATACAGAATAGCGAGGCAACCGTATCAATGCAGGTAAGTAAATTTTATCATACCAACTTGAGAATTTCACAGGTTTGGAGAAGGGAATGTGT
>DAOQPR010000122.1:0-4600 GCA_035333265.1 Anaerolineales bacterium | reverse complement strand
GGGTTTGGTTGTTGAGAGATTAGGTCATTTCATTTGTCAATTTGAATTTGATAAAAAAGACTTCTGTGCGATTACAGAAGTCTTTGAAAGAACAGGTCTTACTTTATAAAAGAAAGTTTTTACGGGGCTGCAGGAGCTTTTACTTCATACTTCACGACGTCATCGCTTTGGGTGGTAACCGCATACATATATCCTTGCGAATCAAAATCGACACCCCAAAACGCTCCATCAATGCTGTCAATGTAGTTGTTTGCAGTATCGAACACCTTTACATCTGAAAAATCAACCACATACATGCGGCCATACGCATCAAAGGCGATCTCACGAACGCTGCTAAAATCCCATCCAAAACTGCTGATGAATTCACCATTGGGTGAGAACTTCAAGATATCTGAATTGAAATCGCCAGTAAAGTAGATATTCCCCTGGGTGTCAACACCCATTGCGCCAAAACCAGGAGTTTCCCCTGATGCCTCTTCAAGTGCCGCATCCGACACAACCAGTTCGGCTCGTTTATCACTGGTAATGCGGACGATGCCGGTGTTTGAGCGAACATATAGTCCATTGTCCGGCGCTACCATCACGGAGTAAATGATAAAAAGGTTTTCCTGGTCTCTAATTTCACCCAGACGCTCACCTTTTTCATTAAAGATCATAATACTTTGGAAGCCCGGAATATACATTATTCCCTCACTGGTGACGCCCATTGAGTCGTTGTTAAGTTTATTGCCATTGTTTTCAGTGATGATGATTTCCGAAAGCTGGGTCCCTTGAGGGTCAAAGATCTGAACGCTGGAGCTGTTGTAATTGAAAACCAAAATGTTTCCACTCCCATCCACACCAATGGTGCGCGGGTCTTTGGCCACGCTTGCACCAAAGGAAAACACTTCCTTGCCAAACGGCTCCGGGATGATGGGATTCTGTCCGGATACGATCGGCAGGTTGGTGATCTCGGTTGGGAGTTTAAACTGTAAAGCTTTTAAGATGGATGGAACCGCACTTCCTAAAATGACGAACAGAACCACCAGACGAATGATCCCCGAAAGACAGGAACCGCCTCTCACACGGACCGTGGGCTGGTTGTACACAGGTTGAGGCAGACTCGGCGCCTGGTAGCTGGGACTTGCTTGTTGAGCCCCAAAGGGATTTGTATTAGAGTCTGGCGTATCATCTCGAACCCCAGCCATCGATTTAACGCTAAACATGGCATTCTCATGACTGAGCCCTGTGATCTTGCTGTAGATTCTGGCCGCTTCGTCCAATTTGCCTTCTCTGGCAAGGCGGGTGACATCTGAGAGGGTGCCGGTCGGTGTACTCCGCATCGAAGATGGAATCACCACGGAGGCTCCACAGTAGGGGCACTTCATGGAAGTTGCGTCTTTTTCAGGGTCAAGCGGTGCGCCGCAGGACGGACATTTGAAAATCTTAATGGACTGGCTTTGCATGTTCAACTCCGACGATAAAAAGAATAAAGTAAACAGATGCCGACATCTTACATGACTTTCCACTGAAAAATATATCGCCCGTTCGGGCTACTACTTTCAAGAATCGGGGGGATTTTCATGAGATTAAATTTAATCCATTGAGGATGTTGATGATGATCACCAGAATACCCAGGATCCAAACCGGCATAAAAAAGAAATACCCGCCCAGTTGTTTGGACATTAACCAACCTGCCTGGTTACGCACCCGCAATCGGATGATCATATCCATCAAAAAAAGTGCGACGCCGACCATGATCATGATCGGGGCGTCGCCCAGTTTAAGAATAAACCCTCCCACCCCTGCAATCACACCTCCAATTACAAACATAGCGATCCCCAATGCGTTTCCTCGAATGTGCAACATATGGACAGACTCCTTTGGAATAAAGATTTTTATTACGCAGCGAGATGATCCTGGATCAATCGCGCTTTTGATTCATAACTTTATCTTCAATACGCCGGTCTGGAATAAACCAGATCACCGAGATCAACACGAACAGCGCCGCTGAAATCCATGGAGAGACGAAAGCCAGTGGAATCGCAGCTGTGATGATGGTAAGCGTCCATAATTCCTTTCTCCCATTGCCGATGGCATTACCCAGTGTGGAGTTGGGGCCGTGATGCGAAATGAGTGCCTGGGTCAGGATGTAATAGGCCAGGCCTGCCATCCATAACACCGCACCATATATCGCCACCGGTGTTGAGTCGAAATGCTCGCCCATCCAACTGGTGGTGAAGGGAATAATGGACATCCAAAACAGCAAATGCATGTTTGCCCACAGGATCGCCCCGTTGACACTCCTGGCGGTTTGTAAGAGATGGTGATGATTGTTCCAGTAGATGCCGATGAACACGAAACTCAGAATGTAGCTCAAAAATTTAGGCAGGAGTGGAACCAGCGCCGCAAGAGTCCCGGCTTCGGGGGGGCGCAGTTCCAGGACCATGATGGTGATAATAATAGCGATCACGCCGTCACTAAAGGCTTCGAGTCTTCCTTTGCTCATTTTTCCTCTTTTATAAAATGGAATTCTATGCTGCCATGCCGTCGTCCAGATTGGGCAGGAGGATGATCAGGCCGAGGACAACGAAGATATAGATCAAATAACTCATCAGCGGAAATTTATGCGCGATCAAAACTGCACAAAGATACAGCCCGTTGACGATGATGTATACGGGCGTATGGCGCTGCATGTACTTTGCCGAGAATTCCTCTGTTGCCAAATGCGGATGCCGCCAGACATATACGATCATGATATATCCTACCAAATTACAGGCGATCAGCGTCAGCCCATAAAACATGATTGGACCTGCCTGGTAGGGATAACGCCCAAGCAGGGATGTGGGGAAGGGGATGAAGCTGACGAGCAATAACAATACAATATTCAGCCATAGAAAACCACGGTCGGTCTTTTTCATCCCATGCAGCGAGTTGTGATGGACGACCCAATACAGCCCAATGAGGATAAAACTCATACCATAGGCGAGAATACGCGGCAAGAGGGAGGTCAGGGTTTCCCAAAATTGGCTGTAGGGCACATCTGGAAAGCGGATATCGAGAATCAGCAGGGTGATGACGATGGCGAATACGCCGTCACTAAAGGCTTCAAGGCGCGATTTTTGCATAATGGGTCTGATTATATAATACCCACAGTTGAAAATTGCGCTTTCCACCATCTAGAAAAGCGTAATTTTCAACCGAGTGCGGTATATGAGAAAAAGCGACCTTCAACAAAAAATCTCCCGCTATACAACGGGAGATTTTTTATGGCTACCATCTTTGTTTCTGGTTGCCGCCTCTGGGCTTGCGCTTTTTGTCGTTCGAGAAACGATTATTCCCTCCACCCCGGTTGCCGCCACCAAAGCCGCCTCGTTCTTCGCGTGGGCGGGCAACACTGACTGCCAGCGCGCGCGATTGGACTTCCCTGCCATTTAACAGGCTGATGGCGTTTTGCATGCCTTCCTGGGTTTCCATTTCCACAAAAGCGAAACCTTTGGGTTGACCGCTGAATTTATCCTTGATCAGTGCGATGGATTTGACCACGCCTGCTTCTGCAAACAGGGTTTGCAGATCTGCCTCGACCACTGAATAGGCGAGATTTCCAACATATAGTTTGTATTCCATGTTTCTCCTGGGGTCTTGCTTGAATGCCCACGATCTTGGGTTGATTTTATGGGCTGAGAGTAAGTCTTTTTACCACCCATGAATGCGATGAATGGATTGTATCACACACACAAATCCCATTACCTTTAGGTGATATTCACACAGACACAATCAGATAGAATGCGGCCTGCTTTATTCATATTCCTTGATGTTTATTTAGATTGGAGAATTCAAATGCGTAGTTATCGTAAGACCAGTTTGTTTTTAGCCGTCTTTGGCTTGTTATTGGCAACCCTGGCGTGCAGTTCGGCTCAGGGCTCCGCTTCTCCCACCAGCCTGCCAGAGGAGAATACTGCGGTTCCGGAAGTCGTTGAACCTGTGGCCACTGAAGAAGCCGTTGCCACCGAGGAAGTTCAAGCCGAGACCGGCGGAATCTATGACGGCAGCTGGACCGGCACAAATACCGTAGACAACAAAGAAATCCTCTTCACAGTTGAAAACAACGAGATTATTTCGGTAGCGCTGAATTACACCGGTGAATCGAATGGATGTGATTATCACGGCGCCATCAGCACAGGTTCACGGACCGGCGGGATTGATGCGATCACGATCGATGGCGGCAGTTTTTCCGCCGTTGTCCCACATACCAACGATGAATTGACCTTCTCTGGTGCATTTACTTCCGAAAGCGAAGCCAGCGGCACCCTCCTCATTAAATCGTCAGCGGACGGGCTTTGCGGCGTGTACGAAAAGGAAATTTCCTGGACGGCAAGCAAAGGTTCCAACACAGATGCCGAACCCACTGAAGACACAAGCGGGCTGACCTCCAGCGAGGATGCCGTTGCCGTTGTGACCCAATTCTTCGACGCCGTCAACGCAGGCGACCTGGACTCGGCAATGTCCCTGGTGGATGACAACGTCATGTTTAGTTTTGGAACTGCCAATGCTCAATTTGGGAGTGGCGGCCTGAAATCTTATTTGGCGTCCTCCGGGGTCACCTATCAAATATCCGAAG
>DAOQPR010000121.1:0-8073 GCA_035333265.1 Anaerolineales bacterium | reverse complement strand
TGCCAGAGTGCTGTGCGTGAAGTCCGCCAGAGGATGCGATGCCAACCAGTTCAAAGTCTTTGTTGTTTTTGAGGATGGGAAGCAAAGTGGAGTTGGCGAACAGACCAGCGCCGAGAACGCCCAGTTTAACAGAACTAAGGAATGAGGGACGAGTAACAAGAGGGAACTCCACTCGTTTACTTATTTCTTGTTTCTCATTGCTGTATTTCAACACCACCCCAAGAAACGGCTCTTTCTTCTTCCCTGTAATTACTTCATATGCCTTTACGCCTTCTTCGATGTCAAAGCGGTGACTGATAAGCGGCGCCACCTTCAATTTACCGCTCGCCATCAGATCGACCACCGCCTGAAAATTACGTCCCTCCGTCCAGCGGACATAACCAATAGGATAGTCTTGTCCATTCTCTTCGTAGTTCAAGTCATAGCGACCGGGTCCATAAGAACGGGAATTGATGAAGGAAATTTCTTTTTCGTAATAAACCTTGCGCGGGAAGTTCAACCCCACTGCACCCGTTGCCACCACTTTAGCACGATCCCTTGCAATGACGCCCGCCAATTCAACCGGGTCATTGGAGGAAGTGTCAGCACAAATGATGACACTGTCGAAGCCGCGGTTGGAGGTAAAGGCTTGAGCGGTCGCTTCGGCTTGGGCGCGAAGAACCGCTTGAATTCCAAGAGAAGAGGCGAGCTTGACCCGCTTCGAGTCAATGTCAATGCCGAGCACGTTGCACCCTGCGGCAGCCGCCAGCTGAATCGTCAATAATCCCAAAAGACCAAGACCAATAACAGCAACATTTTCACCAAGCTGAGTTTCCGCCAGGCGAAATCCGTGTAGAGAAATCGCGCCGAGGGTGGTGAAAGATGCAGATTCAAAATCCACATTTTTTGGGAGCGGGGTGAGCAGGTTACGCGGAACGACATTGTATTCGGCATGAGTAGCATAGCCGCCGCCCGCACACGCCACGCGCTGACCAACCTTGAAGCCCTGCATGTTTTTGCCAAGTGCCACAATGGTGCCAGCCGTAGAATAGCCCAAGCCCATCGGTTGGTCGAGCCGGTTGAAGACCGCATTGACGGTCGGCATGATGCCTTCGCGTTTGGCTTTATCAAGCGTTTGTTTGACGAGGTCGGGGCGAGAACGCGCCTTGCCGAGATAGCTTTTTTCTGCGAACTCCACCACCATACGTTCGGTACCAGCAGAGACCAGGCTGGCAGAAACCTTAACCAGCGCCTGCCCTTCGCGCGGGGTGGGAATGGGAACGTCTTCGACGATGGTCTTGCCATCTTTGATATTTTGCAAAAGTTGCTTCATGGGCAAAAGTATACCCAATTTTGGAGGTGATATAATTTCGGCATTCTGACATTTAGGAGCCTACGTTGGCAGACATTCGCGTTCAAAGATATGCAAAAATTTTGGTGGAGCACTCCGCCCGTGTAAAACCCGGCGACCGTATCTTGCTGGAAGGCACAACTGCCGCCGAACCCCTTTTGCGTGAGCTTTATATTCAAATTTTAGAAAAGGGCGGTCACCCGCACCTGATGATGGCACTGCCCGGCACCATGCCATTCAGTCAGGATGAAATGTACCTGACCTACGCCAACGATGCGCAGCTGGATTTCGTCCCCACGTTTTATAAGTTAGCCTACGAACAATTCGAAGGGCGCGTCCGCATTCACTCGGCGACCAATACCAAGGGAACTTCAAATATCGACCCGTCTAAAATTGCCCGACGCGCCAAAGCCACTGGCGTGATCACCGACGCTCAATTCCGTCGCGGCGCCACCGATGAGTTCAAATGGTGTACCACCCTTTATCCCACCGAAGCTTACGCGCAGGATGCTGGGATGAGTTTGATGGAGTATGAGGATTTTGTGTTTGGCGCAGTGCATGCTCATGAAGAAAATCCGATCGCTTTCTGGCAGAATGTAAAAGATAAGCAACAAGCAGCCGTAGATTTCATGAAAGGTAAAAGCCAGGTAACCCTACATGGGCCGAACGTTGACCTGACTCTTTCTGTAAAAGGGCGTACCTTCATGAACTCATACGGAACTCACAATATGCCAGATGGTGAAATTTATACTGGCCCTGTTGAAGAGTCAGTCAATGGCTGGGTGAAGTTTACCTATCCGGCAAATTATCAAGGGACAAGTGTGGAAGGCGCAGAGTTGACCTTTTCCAATGGGCGTGTGACCTCTGCCAATGCTGAGAAGAACCTGGATTTTCTTTTGAAGACATTGGATAGTGACGAACGTTCGCGCTACCTTGGCGAATTTGCCATTGGCACGAATTTTGATATTCAGAAGTTCACCGGCAATATTCTCTTCGATGAGAAGATCGGCGGTTCTTTCCACATGGCGCTTGGCAACGGCTACCCAGAGACAGGCTCCAAGAATAAGAGTGTTATTCACTGGGATATGATCTGCGATCTGCGCACAGATTCGGAGATCCTTGTGGATGGGGAGCTGTTCTATAAGAATGGGGAGTTTGTGTTTGGGAAGTGAAATTTGCAATTGACAGCAGAAGCCATTACCGGCGGTTGTGGAAGCGGAGCGTACTGTCCGGCAAACCCGGTCACGCGTGATCAGATGGCGGTGTTCCTGCAAAAGACATTCAATCTACCTTTGCCATAAATTAAGCCGGTAAACATTTTTGCAAGGTCAAATCGTTTTTCGCCTTACAAAAAACCTTCAAAACCTCCGAAGTAATTTCGGAGGTTTTTTTTTGGATAAAATGGAAAAGGTTCAATAGACTATTTTGGTTATCCAATTTTTCCTAGCGGGCCATTCTTGCCCTCATGTATATTCGTTAATGGAGATTGAAATGAGATCAAAGATTGCACGTCATGTCCATGCCCTTATGATCGCGGCATTATTTCTGGCTGCAGTAGGGGGAGCTTCAGCAGTTATTCCTGCATACGCTCTTGGTTCGGTTCAGGTTCCCAGAATGGCGCCTGCCCCAGATGCAAATGTATCTGTGGATATTCATCCGCTTGAACGGGTGATGATCGGCGAGGATTTTGATTTCAGCCTTGCCTTCAATAACCCTGCTTCTGATGCCGGTTATGGCCCATTTGTCGATCTGGTGTTCCCCACCAACGGCATGGATGGCGCTGCAGGGACTGATACACCGGATGGTGTTGATTTTATTAACGCCATTTATGACGGTTACACCCTGCCTGCAACAACGCTGGTCTTCCCCGACGATGATGGCGCTCTCGGCCCCGGTACGACCGGCTGTGTTTCCCACCCATTTGCAGTGGACGATACCGGCAATGCCTTCCAAGTCTGCGGTACGACGGGAGATACATTGGTTGTTTTGGAATTGCCATTTAGTTCCATCACCAAAGATATGCCAACCCTCTACATTCAGGTCACGGCGCATGTGTCGGAACTGGCAGATGTGAATACACCCCTGACCATTTTGGGGCGTGGTGGGTATCGATTTGGGGCAGATAATCTCAACAACCCCGTCGATGATCCGTCCATTTTGAATCCGTCTAGTTCCGATGGAAGCGGCTGGCCCAGTTTGCAGGTCACTCCACGTGTTATTCATATTGAAAAAGAATTTGTGGGGCCGTCAGAATGCCCGTACGTTCTACCCAAAACATCAAGCTACAAAACAGACTGCTATGGTGAAGTTGACCCCGTTTACGAAAGCATCAGCGGGCCGAACTTCCATAGAGAGTACAACATCCATGTTTATGTGGCCGCCGGTCAGACTATCGACAACCTTGATGTTACCGACTATTTCCCAAATAACATTGCGTTTTCAAGCGTAACTTCTCTAGGTGGCGGAACGCTGGTCGATTCTCCAACGGTTGATACAGCAGCGAATGCTCCTGATAATGATTTGATCGTCAATTTCGCATCCCTGAGTGGAAGTACCGTCATCAAGGTGGATTTCTTCATCCCTGAATTCGACGCCGACGGAAACCCCGTAATTGACCCAACCACCGGCGCATCAGCAATTGCCGAAAACATTGCCACTGCTCTTGGCGATTGGACACCGATGGACCCGCGCGATAGCGCAGCGGCAGGCAACGCCGTGGCAAATGGTCCCTGCCCTGGTTCATCCTGCGTTCCGCTTCACACCTTGAATATCCGTTCGCTCGCCGTGCAGAAATCGGTGGCCATAGCAGTCGATAACGGCGCAACCGGCTACACTCCGGGCGACGTGTTGAAATACACACTGGAATTCCATATCTCTGATTATTTCTCTTTCGGCAACCTTGTGTTGACTGATGCCCTTACCGATGGGCAACGTTTTGATGACTCTGGGACAAATGATCCAACTTTTACAGTCAGCGACCGCAACACAACCCTAACCAATCAAAACTTTACCTACACTCTTCCTCCGGCCGCTCCAAACCCTGCTGATGACCTAGTCATTGATGAAACGCAAATTGGAAATACAGGCATCCCGGCAGATGGCACGGATGGAAGCACCACCTTGACCTTTGATATTTCACAGGCCATGCTCAACGCTGGCGCAGCCGATGGCGTTTTACAAGGCGGCGAGGCAGGCTACGACGATCCTCCGGCAAATACAATACCTACCACAGGCGACGTTCCCGCAATGGGATCCATCACCTACTACGCCGTCATACAGGAAGATTTTTCCGACACCTACCCATCCAACGATGCGAGCGTAGATCATGGCGACGTGCTTTTCAACTCGGTCACAATCGAGGCGACCATCGCCAACGAAGATGCCACATTAACCGCCAATACCCAGAACAACAACAGCGTCCAGAAACTCAAAATCGTTCATGGTGAATCCGAAAAAGATGTATACGCTGTCAACGGCTCGACCACCTTCACACCCGAAGTTCAGCCTGAGGATACGATCACATTCCGCCTGCATAAAGATCTACCCTCCAGCGATTCAGATAACCTGGTCATCACAGATTTCCTGTCGATGCCGCTTTTCGATGCAGCTGAAATCACCGTCTTTGACAATGTTACAAATGCGGCTGTGCCAGCAGCAGGGCATGCCAAATTCGGACCCAACGACACGTTGGGCATCGTGCCATCGATCTCTACCGATGCTGCAAACAATGGCTTGATCTTCGACTTCGGCTCCTTCGACGACCCGTCAGATGCCACAACAGAAATTGACATTCTCTTCACTGTAACCGTATCCAATGAACCCTATTTGGACGGCGCTGTCCTCACCAACCTGGCCCTGGATGAGGAAAGCACAACCAATTACGAAGATCTATTCCATACTGGCACAGAACGCTTTACCCTTTATGAGCCGGGAATTTCCCTGCGCAAGGGTGTGGTGGCCAGTGACAACCCGGCTGCATTCTTCCAGCCCACCCCAACCGGGCCGGTCACCTTCAATGCTCCAGGCAGCAATCCTTCGTGGAGCGGACTGATCGCCTCTGGCGATAATGATCCGTCGACCAGCCTGATCAATTCCAATGTGGATAACACCAATCCCGGCGACCTTCTAACCTTTGCCATCGTGGTCGAGAACCTGGGGCATAGCAATCTTGGTGCCTTCGATATTTCAATTCAGGACAGCCTGCCAACCGGTTTGGAAATTCCAGCAGGTGGTATCAACCTCCAGGTGCGTCGAGGCGATGGTACTTCAGTTTCCCATGCTCCCGTTGGCGGTACAACCACAGATCCCTCCGGTCTATTTGATGCAGGCATCGCCTTGCAAGATGAAAGCGGAACCCAGGGCATAGCACATGTATATGACCCCGCAAACGGTAAGAACCTGATCATCATCACCTATGACCTGAAAATTGCCGCGGATGTGGCCAAAGGAACATCGATCACCAACACGGCCACACTATTGAGTTATGCAGGCACAGAGGGTGGCCCAAATCATGTTGGAGCCACTCCCAGCAACAATGTGCATAGCGATGACGCCACTGTAACCCTGATGATCGACCTCGCTGTAACAGTGGACCAAGCCGCGACCCAAACAGACCCAACGGCATCTTCGCCGATCCAATTCACTGTCAAATTCAACAAACCGATCAATGTATCCACATTCACCGCTGATGACATTACCCTGACCGGCACGGCAGGAGCAACCACTACAGTCATTTCTCAAATCGCGCCGAACGATGGAACAACTTTTAATATAGATATCAGCGGTATGGCGACTGTGGGCACGGTCATAGCATCGATCCCGGCTAATATGGTGCAGGATGCATTTGGCAATGGCAATCTTGCTAGCACCAGTACGGATAACAGCGTCACATATAGTGCTACATTTATAGATGTGCCCTTCAACCATTGGGCCTGGAAATATATTGAAAGCATCTACCGTGCCGGCATCACCAGGGGCTGTTCAACCAATCCATTGAGCTACTGTCCCTCCAATTATGTTACCCGTGCAGAAATGTCCATCTTCCTCCTTAAAGGGATGCACGGCGGCAACTACAATCCACCAGCGGCCACAGGCAATATCTTTAGCGACGTCCCAACAACCCATTGGGCAGCAGCTTGGATCGAGCAACTATACATTGAAGGCATCACCGTTGGTTGTTCGCAAGGCGCTTACTGTCCTGACCAGATTCAAACCACACGCGCTCAAATGGCTGTATTCCTGCTCAAAGTTAAGCATGGCCGAAACTACATACCGCCCGCTGTGGGAGCCAGCACTGGTTTCAATGACGTGGCTGTTGATTACTGGGCCGCAGCATGGATCAAACAGCTTGCCTCAGAATCACTCACCAGCGGATGCGCAAGCGGCTATTACTGCCCTGAGACGCCCATCACCCGTGATCAAATGGCTGTCTTCATTCAAAGGTTATTCAATCTTCCACTTCCTTGAGTGAAACCCAATAATCACATAAGGAGATAGGCCCCTTCCTCGAATTAAACTATAAAGGCGGCAGTCATGAGATATGACTGCCGCCTTTGATCATCTACCAGATACCCTTGATCTTACATGGCGCACATTGTTACCACGCTGGGTATAATGGTTGCATGCAAACAAAATCATCACTTTCCAAATTCGAGGCCATTGCAAGCATTGTGGTACCCATTGCTGCTGTTGCAGCGGTCATAGCCTGGTTCATTATAGCTCCCGAAGGAGCACTCGGCAAATTGGATGCCATTGGGTATGCCGTCTGCCATCGTATCGACATTCGCTCGTTCCAGATCAACGACCGTCAGCTACCTCTTTGCGCACGCTGCACCGGTGAATTTTATGCAGCCGGACTTGCACTCGTCCTGCAGATCATTCTAAGCGGTAAACGGACTCAACTCCCCTCCCGTCCCATTCTGGCCATTCTTTTCCTTTTCTTCGTTGCCTTTGGCATCGATGGAACAAACTCCTACATTTATCTCCTCAAACAAACCACCCAGGGCAGCCTGGCACAAATTCCCAATCTCTATGTGCCCAACAACACCCTGCGGCTATTCACCGGCAGCGGCATGGGCATTGCGCTCGCCGCTGTTCTATACCCGGTCGTCAACCAAACCCTCTGGCGTGAAGCCGACAATCGTCCCGCCGTGGAATGGAAACAACTCACCATCATCGTTGCCACCATCGTCATCGGCAATCTGTTAATTCTGACAGACAACCCCATTGTGCTGTACCCCATCGCATACATCAGCGCACTTGGAACACTATCCCTGCTTGTGATCGTCTTTGCCCTGCTCTGGATCATGATCATGAAACAGGACAACACCTTTGAGAATCCACGCCAACTCTGGCTGGCATTCGCCTCCGGCCTGACCCTGTCCCTGCTCCTCATCCTAAGCATTGACCTCGTCCGACTCCAATTCACTGGCACTTGGGGCGGCTTCCCCGGTCTATCCGGTTAAACCAATGTGAACAGAAAACGTATAATAAACATATAAAGTTTCAGAAATCTATTATTAAAGAAGGAGTCATCAAATGGAACTTTTGCTTGGAATTTTCTCAGCATTTGGACTTTCGGCCAGCGCCGGGCTGAATGCCTACATTCCCCTACTGGTCATCGGCGTGATTGCCCACTACTCTCCAAAAACCCTTAACCTTAACCAACCCTTCGACATGCTTGCCAACCCATGGATTCTTGTTCTGCTGGGCGTTCTGGTTCTCATCGAAATGGTCGCCGATAA
>DAOQPR010000120.1:0-8076 GCA_035333265.1 Anaerolineales bacterium | reverse complement strand
ATCACAACATGCCTACCGAGACTGCCAATTCGCTACGCCCCTTAAAGGATGGCAAGACCTGGTTATTCACAGGCGACATCGCCCGCATGGACGAAGATGGGTATTTTTATATTGTCGATCGCAAAAAGGAACTCATCAAGCCGGGCGGATTCCAGGTATGGCCGCGTGAAGTTGAAGAAGCCATTATGGATCACCCCAAAGTTCTCGAAGTAGGCGTAGGCGGTATTCCTGACCCGAAGAGTGGTGAGACGGTCAAGGCATGGGTGGTGCTCAAGCCTGGTGAAAGTATGACCGAAGATGAATTAAGGGATTTCTGCAAGGAGCATCTTGCGCCTTATAAAGTGCCGCGCCAGATCGAATTCCGCAGCGAATTGCCCAAGACCACGGTCGGAAAGATCCTGCGGCGTGAACTGGTGCGCCAACACAACGAAAGTGCAAAAAAGTAAGAATTCTCTAGAAACTCAACCAATAAAAATACTGGCAGCCTGCTAGGCTGCCAGTATTTTTATTAACGTTTGTAAGATATTTTAGCAATCTTTTCACAATGTATTTTTTGTGGGTGATGAAATAATCCCCAAACGCTTTCGGTTATAATCCGCCCATGTCCACTTGGAGCGGTAAAACCCTCGGCAAGGTCTTGATTGGAGATCTCATCGCACGTGGCGGCATGGCTGAAGTCTATTATGGCATGCACACCACTCTTAACCGTAAAGTAGCCGTCAAGATCATGCGCGACCATGTTGAAGATGATCCTGAAACCCGGGCACGCTTCGAACGGGAAGCCCAAGTGGTTGCAAGTTTGCATCACCCCAATATCATTCAGGTCTTTGATTACGATCTGGTAGATGGACGTCCGTGCCTCATCATGGAATTGGTGCCTGGCACTTCGCTTTCCAATTACTTAAAAGCCATTCAAAAGCGGGGCGAGAAACTTCCCTTCAATACCATGTCGCATCTTTTGACCGCGATTGCCGGGGCAATCGATTATGCGCACGATCAAAACATTGTTCACCGCGATATTAAACCCGCCAATATCCTGCTGCGCTCCCGGAATGGATCAATTGACTTGGATGCTCCCCTGTCTGAGGATGTAGAACCGATTCTCACCGACTTTGGGCTGGTTCGCCTGCTCGATTCCTCCATCCAAACCTCAACAGGAACCGTCTCGGGTACACCCACTTATATGAGCCCTGAACAGGCACGCGGTGAGCGGGTGGATAAAAAAACAGATATCTATTCATTGGGCGTTTTACTCTACGAAATGATCGCAGGTAATGTACCCTTCGACGCCGAATCTTCTTTTGGCGTGTTGATGAAACACCTGAACGATCCCCCTCCTCCCATCCCTGGCATTTCTTCTGACCTTCAATCAGTGATCGACCGGGCACTTGCCAAGGACCCCAAACAGCGTTTTAGCACAGCCAGCGAACTCACCAAAGAATTCATCTCCGTATTCAACGGCCAGACTCTTTCGGTTGGAACAGAAACGTTCAAGAAATCCAACACTCAAACGAAGGCGCCTGAAGCAAAGCCGGTGCAATCTCCGCGTTTTCTTGTATTAATAACTGGCATCTTATCTGTACTTGTTATCGTATTTGGCGGGCTTTTTCTTTTCCGGCAAACACCTCCTGCAACCCAACCGCCTGCCCAAGCTTCACCTTCGCCAACCGTGATAGATGGTGAAACAAATCCTCTTTTGGTCGATTTCAATAAACATCTGGGGCGTTTGACCTTTTTGGATTTCAACAATCTCATGGACCAGACCCTTGTTAATGTCAACAGCCTGCCCGAACCAGAAAAGGGCAAACATTATGAAGTTTGGCTTCTGGCAGAAGGAGGTGAGTCTCGTCGGAATCTGGGCACCATTCCAATGACAGGAGAAAGCGGGCAATTAACATTCACAAGCTCTGAGGGCAAGAATATTCTTGCCTTGTTTGACCAGGTTGAAATCACGGTAGAGCCGGATAACGATCCCGAACCAGAAGTGCCCAGTGAGGAAATCATTGCGTCATCTGTTTTTCCTCCACAGGCTTTGGTGCATGTAAGACATGTTTTGGTCTCGTTCATTCCAGCGCCCGATGGAATAGCGCTTATCCAGGGATTTTGGTCTACTGCTGATGAAATTGACACCACCGCATTTGAATTGGGGGAAGCCTTTAAAAACGAGGATGAAGCGACGATGAGGGCAAAAAATGAGGAACTCATTAATCAGATCGTAGGAAGCGGGAATGCAGATCTTTTTAAGGATTGGAATGAAAACGGAAATATCGAATACAAGGGTAGCGCCTATGGATTGCTCTCAAATGGCGACCCTGGATACGATGATGAACAGGGCTTTCTTTCACAATCCATCAGCCATGCGCAATTTGCAGCTCGTGCATCGGATGCGACTGAAAACATCATAACAAATAGCGATAGCATGATTGTGTGTGCGAAAAATGTGGAAGGTTGGGCAAAACAACTGCTCGAACTTGCCATTCAGCTCCACGAAACACCCTTTGGCCCGGAGATGGAACCAATCATTACAGAGATGCAAAACCTCTCCTACCAAATGCTCTACGGTGTGGATACGAATGGCAATCAGTTGATCGAGCCAATTGTCGGCGAAGGCGGCGCCGATACAGCCTATCTTTTTGCCTATAACATGGCCGATATGCCCCTACTGCCTGGCCCTCATCGCATTCCCCCACCACCCTCTACAATACCTACTCCGTAATCAAAAACTCCTGCCAAGACCTGGCAGGAGTTTTTGAAAGTCATTATTGTGTTGGGAATTGAAAACCATTCCCACTAAGCCCCATATATACACCTACCGCAGAGTTGATACAGCCTGCGATCAGCCCAAGGCCGCAAAGAACCATACCAATAATGGCTAAATTCTTCTGAGATTGATCCTTCATGCCGAGAAAGCCCAGGACCAAACCGGCAATGGATAATGGTATACCGCAGATGGGCAAAAACCAGGCACAAAGATTAATAACCCCAAGCACAAGCGAGGCAATCGCCATAATGCGTTCGTTTCCAGATGCGGGGGCGGGCGAAGGGATTACAGGTTGTGATTCCATTTTACATTCTCCTTTTTTGATTTTATTAATTTTACATCACGAAAAAGATTAGTTTATCCATCTACGGTCCTGTCTGTAATTTTGAGCGCTTCATCAAGAACTGAAAAGCCCTCCTGTAATTGCTCCTCAGTGACCACCAGAGGTGGAATGATGAGCACGGTATGCCAATGTGTATACAGGAACAATCCATGGTCAAGACAGTATTTCCTCAAAGCCGTCATCTCAGGTGATGTGCCGTTCCAGGGCGCAACTGGTTCCTTTGTTTCGCGATTCTTGACCAATTCAATGATGCCAAACAAGCCGATATTGCGAACTTCACCCACAGAAGGATGAGACTCGCCCAGGTCAGTCAACATCCGCCTCATAACCCCGCCCATGCCTGCCGCATTCTCGACGAGTTTATCCTCCCGCATCACCTCAATATTCGCCACGGCTGCCGCCAGCGAAATGGGATGTGATGTGTACGTCAGCCCGCTTTCAAAAGCATGTTCATTAAAGGCAGCCGCGATCTCCGGTTTCATAGCCACTGCCCCAAGCGGCGCATAGGCTGAAGTCAGACCTTTGGCCATCGTCATGATATCCGGAACCACGTCCCAATGTTCAATGGCAAACCACTTGCCAGTCCGGCCAAACCCGCTCATGACTTCATCACAGATCATTACAATGCCATATTTGTCGCATAGTTTACGAACACCCTGCATATATCCCTGCGGAGGGATGAGGATACCATTCGTGCCTGTCACTGATTCCATCAAAACTGCCGCTATCGTCTCCGGGCCTTCATAAAGGATGATCTCCTCCAAATGATTGACATAGTCCCGTGCAAAATCCTCCTCCGAAATATTCGGGTTTGTCCTGTGAAACGTGGAGCGATAACGATAGGGATCAAGGAAATGTACCACCCCGGTCATCAAATTTGGTTCCCAGGTGACGCGGCGCGGGTCACCGGTAGCCGCCATGGCCCCGGCAGAAGCGCCATGATATGAACGATATCGTGACAGGATCTTATGCCGCTTGGTATATCCGCGCGCCAATTTGATGGCGTTCTCATTGGCATCTGCGCCGCCAAGGGTGAACAACACCTTGCTCAACGCCCCACCCGGAGTGACCTCAGCAACCATCTTGCTCGCCAATGCACGCACTTTGGTCGTCATACCAGGCGCAGCATAGGGCAGTTCTGCTGCCTGTTCCTGCATGGCGCGAATGACCCGTTCATTCCCATGACCGATATTCACACACATCGTCATTGAATTGAAATCAAGATAACGCTTATCATCCACATCCCAGAAATACACACCCTGGGCGCGTTTAATAGCGATTGGATTGACCTTGGCCTGGGCTGACCAGGTCCAAAATACATGTTCCTTGGAAAGTGGAAGAATTTCATGATCGGGAAGGTCGAACATAGATTGTCCTTATGATGGATTTATGGTGGAATGATTTTTTTTCACGCGCAGCCTGCGCTTTACATATTATATAATACCCGCCAACGCAAATTGCGCTTTCATTTTTAAAGAACACAATTTGTAAATGCGCTGGGTATAATCTTGAGCCTTATGAATTCCTTCCCATACAAGCGTATTGTCGTTATTGGTACAACCTCATCTGGCAAATCCACTCTCGCAAAAAACCTTTCCAATAAGCTGGATTTAGATTTAGTTGAATTGGATGCCCTGCATTGGGAACCAGACTGGAAGGAAGCGGAAGAAAAGGTATTCAGGGAACGGGTGGAAATGGCGCTTCGGTCCGGGATCTGGGCGGTGGCGGGCAATTACAGCATCGTTCGCGACTTGATCTGGCCAAAAGCCGAAATTGTCATCTGGCTGGATTACCCGCTTCCCATCCTACTCTGGAGACTATTGCGCCGCACCATACATAGGAGTCTGACCCGTGAACTTCTCTGGAATACAAACCGCGACAGATTCTTGAAACATCTCAAGTTATGGTCTGAAGACTCTCTGATCCATTGGCTCTTCAAAACCTATTGGCGCAGAAAAAAGGAAATTCCTCTTCTATTTTCCCGTCCTGAATTCGAGCATTTGAGAATCCTGCGCTTTAAACATCCGCGTGAAACAGAACAATGGCTGAAAGGCGCCGGGCTTTCTTAATTCACCTACTTCCAAAGCCACGCAACAATTTGAAGAGAACCCAAGCCCAAAACACTGGCTAAAAACAATCCCCATTCTGCATTAAATTGCCCGCGTAAATACATCAAAAAAGAGGCAATTAACATCCCAATCAACGCCAAAAGGCTGATCCGGGCAATGTGACGGCGCGTCATCCCTAAAATATCCTCCCGCACATTGACAAACAAAAGCATGTGTTGAAATTTCATCAGATCCCAAGCAAGGAGTGAAAAAATAGCGCCGCTAAACATCCAACCAATAACAAATTGGAACCAGACTCCAAAAACCGCAAGGGGCAGCGCTAGAACTACCGCAAGCGTGGAAACCCAGCGCCATTTGAACCACAAAGAAGCAAGCCAAATTAAACCAAATATAACAGTCCAAACCGCCAAGTTCTCATATCCAGCCCGTGAATACTCCAAGGCAAAAGAGCCTGTCGTTATGATGATACTAAGCACAAGAGCTATAGAGATCAAGGCTCCTCCAATATTTCAAATTCATTTTACCATCCGCTAAAAACCTGCATGTTATACTACCCGGCATGTCTTTCGAAAATGAACTTGCTGAAAGCCATGCTGCCGAGTCATGTGTTGGCGTTGCCCATCCCAAAGCCATTGAAGGTATGATTTTATTTAACGAAGGAAAATTCTTCGAAGCACATGAAGAGCTGGAAACCGCCTGGCGGGAGGAAATGGGCGTTATCCGTGACCTGTACCGCGGAATCCTGCAGATCTCTGTCACCTACCTGCACATTACGCGCGGAAATTACGAAGGTGCAGTCAAGGTATATGGGCGCAGTCAAAAGTGGCTGAATGGCTGGGGCGAGGTTTGCCGCGGAATAAAGATCGGGGAGTTTCAATCAAATGCAGAACAGGTCATGCAAGAGGTGCAGCGATTGGGAAAAGAAAATTTGGGGAAGTTCAATAGGTTCCTATTCAAACCCATCGAATGGAGTGCCTCGAAGATTTGGATATGCGACCGCTGCGGCAGTGAGATGCTCGAAAAAAATTGCAAAGTGACTTGTCCAAATTGCGGCAATCGTTTCGATTGCTCGGACTTGAATTTATATTTTGATTGAAGGCAACCTTGAATGTCTTTTGAGAACAAAATTGCACTGGTAACCGGCTCTGGCCGCGGAATAGGCAAAGCAATTGCCCTGCATTTCGCAAGGCTTGGCGCGAATGTAGTCGTCAATTATTTCCGAAACCGCCTGCCTGCTGAAGAAACTGTCCGCGAGGTGGAGGCATTAGGCCGCAAGGCTTTGCTTGTCAAAGCCGATGTGGGTGATCTGGACGAGCTAAACCATTTATTCGATGAAGTGGAAAAGGCATTCGGCGGGCTGGATATTTTCGTTCACAATGCGGCTTCAGGTTATAACCGCCCAGTGATGGAACAAAAGCCCAAAGGCTGGGAATGGACAATGAACATCAACGCCCGCGCCCTGTTGTTTGGAACCCAACGGGCTGTTCGGCTTATGGAAAAACGAGGCGGCGGAAAGATCGTCAGCATTTCAAGCGCAGGCTCTACAAGAGTCTTACCGGATTATGTGGTGGTGGGTGCAAGCAAGGCAGCACTGGAGTCACTAACCCGTTATCTTGGGGTGGAGTTAATCTCAAAGGGCATCAATGTCAACGCCGTGTCACCAGGCGTCGTTGAGACCGAGGCGTTGAATCATTTCGCCTCCATGGGTGGGCAGGAAAACATCCTGCAAAAGTTCATTGCCCAGGTTCCGGCTGGCCGCCTCATCACCCCGCAGGAAGTTGCCGAGGTGACTGCCTTTTTATGCTCACCTTCCGCCTCAATGATCGTCGGACAAACCATTGCGGTGGATGGCGGATATACTTTACCGATCTCGAAGTAAGGTTGAAGAAGACCGAGTAATCTCTTACAATATATCCATGAACATGTTCCAGGTTTCTCCCCCCACTCGTTTTGATCTGAACTTCTCCGTTGCAGGAATTCCTGTGCGGGTTCATCCCCTATTTTGGTTCATTGCCCTGCTGCTTGGTCTCAGTTCGAAAAGTATATTTGGCATTTTTATCTGGTTGATCGTGATCTTTGTTTCCATACTTATTCATGAATTGGGACATGCTTTCGCATTTCGCAGGTTCGGTCAACCTTCATACATCATCCTGCATTTTTCTGGCGGCCTCACTGTGCCAGAGTCTCTTCCCTGGGGAACTGGATATGCCACAGTACGCTTGACGTCCAATCAGAACATCCTCGTCTCGCTGGCAGGGCCGTTTGCCGGGTTCCTGCTGGCCGCACTTGTCATTGGAGTGGGTGTAGCCATGGGTGGAGAAATTTCAACCCCGTCTTTACTTGGTTTAATTCCTTTTCCTTTGGTACTCCTCCCAAATAACAATGTCTTACTCAACCAGTTTTTCGTCACTTTTTTGTGGGTTAATATTTTTTGGGGATTGATCAACCTCTTACCCGTCATTCCCCTGGATGGCGGTAACGTGATGCGTTATTTCCTAATTCAGCGCGACCCATGGAATGGAATGCGCACTGCACTCTGGGTTTCAGTTGTCACAGGTGGGATTGCAGCGGTTATTGGTATTACGGTTTTAAACAGCTTTTATATGGCATTCCTGTTTGGAATGCTGGCATTTCAGAGTTTTCAATTGTTGCAAACCGGTGGAAGATTCTGACCCTATTCCCCATTTACCAAGCGAATGGCTAACATAGTCAAGTCATCGCTCAGAGGTAGAGGGTCAATGAATTCGTTCAAACATTCTTCAATGGAAACAAGCAACTCCTCAACCGTTGAAACTTTCAGAGTCGTCATTACGTCCACAAGGCGCATTTCTCCGAACAGATCACCATCCGGCGAAAAGGCCTCCGTCAGCCCGTCGGTATAAAGCAAAAGCGTATCGCCCTGC